>VGCQ01000100.1 GCA_016870055.1 Alphaproteobacteria bacterium
CATCGGTGTGGCGTTCGGCAAGATCGTCGATTCGTTGGTCAACGACATCTTCATGCCGATCATCGGCCGCATCTTCGGAAATCTCGATTTCAGCAACTATTTCATCGGCCTCACCTCCGCGGCGAAACAGGCCTCGACCTACGAGGCGGCCAAGAAGGCCGGCGTCGCCCTCGGCTACGGCCAGTTCATCACCGTCACCGTGAACTTCATCATCATCGCCTGGGTGCTGTTCCTGGTGATCAAGGGCATGAACCGCGTCATGCAGCAGGAGAAGGCTGCCGAGCCGCCACCCGCGCCATCGCCGCCCAGCAAGGAGCAGCAGCTCCTGGCCGAGATCCGCGACCTGTTGAAGGCGCGGGGATAGAGCACGATGGACCGCGGGCGTCCCGCCCGCGGCCGTGTTCGAGGCCTATGCCGCCTTGCGCTCGGGGACGATCGCCTCCAACCGTCGCGCCAGTGCGTCGGAGATGCGGGTGAGCGGCAGGCGGCATTCCGGCGAAGCGATCAGGCCCTGACGCCATAGCAGGTGCTTGATCGGCATCGGATTGGCCTCGGTGAACAGCAACGGCACCAGCGGCGCGAGCGGCGCCCAGGCGCGTCGCGCGCCTTCGAGGTCATTGGCGGCAAAACGCCGCCCGATCTCGACGAAGCGCTCGGTCAGGACGTGGCTCGCCGCCAGGATGCCGCCGTCGGCGCCGTTGGCCATCATGGTGAAGTAGAGCGCATCCTCGCCGGTCAGCACCGCGAAGCCTGCCGGTTTGCGCGCCAGCAGATCGAGCGACTGCGCCACGCTGCCGGAACTGTCCTTGACGCCCACGATGTTGGGCACTTGGGCGAGTTCCAGCAGCGTCTCGTTGGCGAGGTTCACGGCCGTGCGGTAGGGGATGTTGTAGATCAGCATTTGGCGGTCGCTCGCCGCGGCGAGGGCGCGGAAATGCGCGACGAGTCCGTCCTGGCTCGGCCGGTTGTAGTAGGGACAAACCGAGACGATGCCGTCGAACGCGAACCGCTGCAGCCGCTGCAGCGTCTTCCCGACCTTGGCGGTGGCGTTGCCGCCCACGCCCACGAACACCGGCACGCGGCCGGCCACGGTCGCCACGGTATGCTCGACAATGGCGTCGATTTCCGCCTCGTCGAGGGTCGGCGCTTCGCCGGTGGTGCCGAGCGGAAACAGCCCGTCGATGCCGAGGGCGAGATAGTGCTCGATCAGCCGCGTGTAGCTTTTGAAGTCTACTGCGCCGTCCTTGAACGGCGTGACGATGGGCAGCCAAAGGCCGGTGATCATGATCGTCGTCCTTCTGTGCGTGTTCCGCGCTGGCGCGACGATAGGCAATCTTGTAAATAAGAAAATCGAATGTTTCATATATAATTGTTCAATAATACTTATGAAAAGCGATCTCGACCTCTCCCTGATCCGCGCCTTCGTGGCGGTGGTCGACTCCGACGGCGTCACGGCCGCCGCGGCGGCGTTGGGCGTCACTCAGGCCGCCGCGAGCCAACAGATCAAGCGGCTGGAGAGGGCGCTCGACTGTCGCCTGTTCGAGCGCCAGGGCCGCAAGCTCGCCCTGGCGCCGGCCGGCGAACGGCTGCTCGCTCAGGCACGCCGGCTGCTGGCGCTGAACGACGAGGTCTGGTCGGCCATGCGTGCGCCTGCGTTCGAGGGTGAGGTCCGGCTGGGCGTGCCCTATGACATCATCGGCAGCTTCGTGCCGCCCATCCTGCGCCGCTTCGCCAAGGCCCAGCCGCGCGTGCGTGTCAGCCTGGTGTGCGAGGACTCGCGCGTCGTGCGCAGCGCGCTCCGCTCGGGCGGCGTCGATCTCGCGCTCACCACCGAGACCGAATGCGGCCGCCATGGCGAGACGCTGCGCACCGACCGGCTGGTCTGGGTCGGTGCGCCGGGTGGCGAGGCGCATTTGCGCGATCCTCTGCCGGTATCGCTGGGGGCGCCGACCTGCGTCTTCCGGCCGGTCGCGATCGAGGCGCTGGGCCACGCCCGTCGCGACTGGCGGGCGGTCTGCGAGGTGAGCCGGCTCGAGCCGGTCTATGCCGCACTAGAAGCCGGCTTGGCCGTGGCGCCGCTGCTGCGCTCCTCGGTGCCGGCGCGCTTCGAGATCTTCGAGGGCAGGGCGCGCCGCGAGGCGCGGCTGCCGCCGTTGCCGGAATTCCGTATCAATCTCTATGCACCGCCCGGTCTCACGCCGGCCGCGCGCGATCTCGCCGATCACGTGCGGGCCAGCTTCGCCTCGCGGTAAGTTACACAATTGATACCTTCGCACGCTGTCTTGGCGGAGCCGATGAATCTATCATCCGCTCATGCGCTTCTTACTCGGATGGGCCGTCAAACTCGGCTTTTTGGCTGTCGTTGCCATGGTCATGACCGGCAACCTGAAAATCCAGCTGCCTGAGAAGGTGCTGGGCTACGAGGTGCCGGCTCAGGCCCGTCAGTTCGTCGATCGCGGTTCCCAGATCACCGAGATCGGCACCAAGACCCAGTCGGGCTTCAAGCAGATTTCCGACAGCTTCAGATAGCCGCGCCGCTCACGAGGGGGCGTCGAGGGAGCCCGGGCCGTGCTCTTCCGAGGGCGTCCCGGGCTTCCTTTTTTTGCGATCCCCCGGGGGCGTCAGCGCGGCGGCAACAATTTGCCGGCCTGCATTTCGGCGAAGGCCTTGCGGAACATCGCCTCGGTGTCGATCACCTCGCAAAAGCCGGCCTGCATCAGCTTGATGGTCGACACGATCGCCGGCGGGCCGGGTTGGGCCCGGCCGTAGCCCATGGTGTAGTCGGCATACTCGAAGGACAGGCCGACAAACTCCTTCAGCGTGCCGGAGGTGAGACCGTGCTGGGCGCGAATCTCCGCCCATGCCTGCTCTTGCGGGCGGATCTCGCGATCGAGCGGCAATGGCACGTGGTCGCCCGGCGTGAAGCCCAACGCGTCGGCAATGGCCGGCCACACGTTGGGCCACACGAACACGTCGCCGTTGGTGACATTGAAGATCTCGTTGCGCGCCTTGTCCGACTCGCCCGACCAGGCGATGACCCGTGCCAGCAAGTCGGCATCGATCGCCTGCGCGACGCGGCCTGCGCCGCCGGGATAGTCGAGCGTCGTCTTGCCGGCGCGCCGCATCAGGGCGGCGTAGACGCCGAGGGCGGGGATCACGTTCATGGCGCTGCCGACCGAGCAGCCGACGATCAGCACCGGCCGCAAGATCGACCAGCTCCACGCCTTGCCGCGTTGCAGGTCGCGCAAGTAGCGCTCCTGGTTCCAGTAGAAATTGGGTTGCTCGTGCATCTCCGAGCGGTTCTCGCGCGCCGGCACGGTCAGCGGCCGGACATGCACGCCGTAGGCTTTTGTGCCCTGCAGCAAGACCACATGGCGCAATGCCGGCGATTCCAGCGGCCCCAGCAAGTTGCGCAGCATGAGGTCGTTGGTGCGGATCTGCTCGTCTTCCTGCCAGCCCGCGACCAGCCCCGGCCGCTCATGGAGCGCGGCGTACACGAGATGGGTGACGCCCGCGAGCTCGGGCGCCAGTGCCGCGCAGGCGGCGGCATCGGCGAGATCGAGCGGCAGCCAGCGGGCGCCGAACGTCTCGCTCGGCCGGCGGCGCGATACGGCGATGACCTCGCCGTCCTTCTGTGCGGCGAACTGCTTCAGGGCGGCATGGCCCACGAGGCCGGTGGCGCCGGCGACCAGAACTCTTTTGGTTGGCATCGTTCAGTCTTACCATGTCGAGTCGGGAGGACAGCCCATGGAATTCGGCATGTTCCACGAGTTTCAGGCGCTGCCTGGCGAGACGCCGGCGCAGTCGTTTGCCAACTCGTTGGCCCAGGTCGAAGCCGCCGAGCGGTGGGGGCTCGACGCCATGTGGCTGGCCGAGCTGCACTTCGCGCCCGAGCGCTCGGTGCTCGCCTCGCCGCTGATCCTGGCGGCGACCATCGCGCAGCGCACCCAGCGCATGAAGATCGGTACGGCGGTGCAAGTGCTGCCGCTCTGCCATCCGCTCCGGCTCGCCGAGGAGGTCGCCACGGTCGATCAGTTGAGTCATGGCCGGCTGATCTTCGGCGTCGGCCGCTCGGGCTTCGCCCATACCTACAAGACCTACGGCGTCGACTACGGCGAAAGCCGCGAACGCTTCGCCGAGACGCTGGCCATCGTCAAACGCGCCTTCAGCGAGGAGCGCTTCTCGCACCACGGCAAGTACTTCGCCTACGAGAACGTGCGGCTGGCGCCCAAGCCCCTGCAGCAGCCGTGGCCCGAGATCAGGATCGCCGCCGCCAGCCCCGACACCTACGTCGAGGTGGCCGAGCTCGGCCATCCGATCTTCGTCGCCGCCCGCACCGGCAACCTCTCCGAGTTGGCGCCGCTGGTCGGAACCTACCGCGACGCCTGGCGAAGGGCGGGCCATCCCGGCCTGGGCGAGGTCTATTTGCGCGTGCCGGTCTATGTCGCGGCGAGCGAGGAGCGGGCGCGCGAGGAGCCGCGCGAGAGCATCATGCACTTGTTGCGCTACATCGGCGATCGCCTGGCGGCGTCGGCCGCCACGTCGGGCACGCGCGCCATCGAGAGCCGTGCCCAACGTGGCGCCAAGATGCAGAGCATCGACTACGAGGAGGTGCTGCGCGAGCGCATGATCGTCGGCACGCCTGGGCGCGTCGTCGGGCGCTTGCAGGAGCTGCGGGCCGAACTCGGCTTGAATGGCATCCTGGCCGAGCTCAATCCCGGCAGCCTGATCCCGCATGCTCGCGTCCTCGAGGCGTTGCGGCTGCTCTGCCTGGAGGTGATGCCGCGCTTCAAGTGAGGTTGGTGTCGGTCGAAGTCATTCGTTGGGACGGTGTTGCGCTCGCACAGCGCCCGCTCGAAGCCACCGTGCGAATGCCTGCTCGTCAACCGTACCGGCAGCCAAACCTTCCATCATCTTGACGGCTTCAAGAGGGTCGAATGTCAGCCGATAGCCGTTGTCTGCGAGGAAGAGCCGGGCAACTACCCAGGCAGTCCGTTTGTTGCCATCGGCGAAAGCACGGCTCTTCGCCAGGCCGAAGGCGTAGGCGGTAGCCAGGTTGGCGGCATCGGGACTCGCGTACTGCACCAAGTTCTGAGGGCGCGCCAGCGCGGACGCCAGTGCGCCGGCGTCGCGTAGCCCGGCCAATCCGCCATGCTCGGCGATCTGGCGGTCGTGGATGGCGTGAGTGACCAACTCGCCGATCCAGCGCCACTTTCTGGTGGTCACTTCTTCGACAGGGTGCGAAGGACGTCGCGGTCTTCACGCATGACGTCCTCGGCCAGAGTCATTTGCCGCTCGAAATCGGGGTTGTACGGCGTAAGCCGGAAGCTGCCGTCGGGTGCCTCTGTCACGTAAAGGACGTCGCCCTTTTTGACTCGAAGCCGCGCCATCGCCTCCTTCGAGAGGATGAGGCCGGCGGAGGACCCGACAGTCGTCACCTTGAAGACCATCATCTGCATATTATAATAATCAATATAACATTGAACAAGTCGACCTTATCTCTCGAAACTGAGCTGCTTTTCAATACGAAAGTTATTGACAAAACTCTTGTAGTGGATAGAGTTTCACGGTCTGTCGCTCTTTCTCATCGTCTATCTGATCGTCGTTTGCCGTGGGCCGCCGCTCGCGCTGGTGGCTTTCGGCCGTTCGTTTGGGGCTGGTCGTCGAGGTCGGCTTGTGCAGTTCACGCGTGGCAGGTAGCGGAAACCTCGGAAACCGCGCTAACCACAAAAGCGACGCCGGATCAGCCACTTGGCCGATCGATACCGGTCCTGCGGCAACCTGCGGAAACCGCGGAAACCTCGCTGGCGGGAAACCGACCGTGCGGGCGAGCGAGAAGGGCGGCCCGGCGTGCGGACGGACATTGCCGTACCGCGCGCCGGACCGCACCTCATGGCACGCTCGGCGTCACTCGACCTTGGCGCCCGAGGCCTTGATGATCGGGGCCAGCCGTTTCTCGTTCTCGGCGCGATAGGCGGCGGTGTCGGCCGGGTTCAGCCAGCGTCGTGTCGCGCCCTGCTTGTCGAACGCCTCCTTCACGGCGGCACTCTCCAGCGCCGTCTTGGTGAGGCCGGACAGCTTGTCGACCATGGCCGGCGGCAGGCCGGCCGGGCCGCAGAAGCCGCCCCACGAGGAGATCTCGAAGCCGGGCAGGAACTCGTCCATGGCCGGGATGTTGGGCACGCTGGGATGGCGCTCCTTGGAGGTGACGGCGAAGCCCTTGACCTTGCCGCCGCGCATCAGGCCGAGCGGGCCCGGGATGTTGTCGAACATCATGTCGACCTGGCCGGCCAGCAGGTCCTGGTGGGCGGGCGCGCTGCCGCGATAGGGCACGTGCAGGATGTTGACGCCGGCCATACTCTTGAACAGCTCGCCGGTGATCTGCGGGCTGGTGCCGGCGCCCGACGAGGCGAAGGAGTACTTGCCCGGGTTGGCCTTCAGGAGCGCGATCAGTTCGGGCACCGTGTTGGCCGGGAAGTCGAGCCGCGTCATCAGCATGTTGGGCACCTCCCACAGGATGGCGATGCCGGTGAAGTCCTTGGCCGCGTCGAACGGCAGCTTGACGTAGAGCGTCGGCGCGATGGCGTGGGCGGCGATGGTGTAGAGGCCGATCGTGTAGCCATCGGGCGTGGCGCGCGCCACCGCCTCGGCGCCGACCACGCCGCCCGAGCCGCTGCGATTCTCGATGACGAACTGCTGGCCGGTCATGATTTCCAGCTCGCGGCAGACGATGCGCGACAGCGTGTCGGTCGGACCACCGGCGGGGAACGGGACGATGTACCTCACCGGCCGGTTGGGCCAGTCGCCGGACGCGCGGGCGATGCCCGACGCGATCATCGGCGCGGCCAACGCCGTGCCCGACAGCAGAAGCGCCCGCCGGCGCGACAGAATCGAACGAGTCATTTCGGAAGTGCCTCCACTGCTTTTTGTCGGGCGCGGATTTTATACAAGGCGCTTCGTGCTGCACGCCTTCAATGGCGGCGGAATTGCGGCGGCGACATTGCTTGGCGGTCCCGATCCGCTACCGTGCTGGCCTTGCCGAACCACTGGAGATGTTTTGTGACCGATCGCCCGCATGTCCTGCTGTGGACCGACCAGACCGCCGCCTATCTCGATGCCGTCAAGGCGGCGGGCTTGGCCGATCGCGTGGCGATCGACACTCTGCCGCGCAAGGAGCGGCCGTCGGCCGAGCAACTGCAGCGCACCGAAGCGCTGATGGCGGGCGCGGTGCCGACGGGACTCCTGCCCAGCATGCCCAAGCTGCGCTGGGTTCAGGCCATGAGCGCAGGCGTCGACGGCTGGTTGGCGCTGCCCGATCTGCCGGCCGGGCTCGCGCTCACCTGCGCGCGCGGCACGCACACCGACTCGATGCCCGAGAACATCGTTGGCGCGCTGTTCCACGTCGCCAAGCCTTACGCGACAGCGGCCGAGAACCAGAAGCAGTCGAAATGGGTTCATACCGTGGCTCAACCGCTTACCGGCAAGACACTGGGTATCCTGGGGCTGGGCGCGGTCGGCCAGCAGGTGGCGCGCATCGCCGCGACGTTGGGCATGCGCGTCGTCGGCACCAAGCGACGGGCGGCGCCGGTGCCGTATGTCGCCGAGGTGCTGCCTGGCGAGCGGAGCGATGAGGTGCTGGTGCAGTCCGACTTCGTGTTGCTGCTGTTGCCGGCGACTGCCGCCACCGAGAATTTCATCGACGCCCAGCGGCTGGCGAAGATGAAGCCCACGGCGTGGGTGTTGAATTTCGGCCGCGGCCAGGTCGTCAAGGACGACGATCTGGTCGCGGCGGTGACAGCCAGGAAGATCGCAGGCGCGCTGCTCGACGTCTTCCGGCAGGAGCCGTTGCCGTCCTCGCACCCCTTCTGGACGACGCTGGGCATCGTCGTGCTGCCGCATATCGGCGGTCCGCATCCCGAGCGCGACCGCTTCGTCGCCCGCCTGTTCGTCGACAATATCCGCCGCTTCCTCGATGGCGCGCCACTGAAAGAAGTGGTCGACCGCGGCGCCGGCTACTGATCACGGCGCGTGCTTGTCATCACCTGCCTGGTCTTTGCCGCCGCTGGCGCCGTCGTCGGCTGGTGGAATGACACGCGCACACTCTACCGCCGGCCCGGCTCGAAGTGGGCTACCGACACCCTGCCCAAGCATCGCATCCGCTCGTCCGTGCTGGCGCGCCGCAAGCGTCGGCGGCTCGCGACGACGGCGGTGTTCGCCGTCTGTGGCGCGTTGCTCGGGGCCGCGGTGTTCTGGACCCTGCAGCACTTCTCCTATTGAACGGGCAGAGGCCGATCACGCCGGATCGAGGAACGCTTTGACCGTCGCCACCGCCTCGGCCAGGCCGACCCGGTCGACCGCCACGCCGGGCGGAAAGGCGCCGAGCAGGCGGCTGGGCAGGCGTGAATCGAGCATGACGAAGACGCCGCGGTCGTCGGCACGGCGGATCAGTCGGCCATAGGCCTGCTTCAAGCGCAGCCGGGCCAGCATGTCGTCGTAGGCGTTGGCGCCGGCGCCTGCCGCTTTCCAGGCCGCTTTGCGGGCGCGATGCAGGATATCGGGGCGCGGCCAGGGCACGCGATCGAACACGATCAGCCTGAGCGAGCGACCCGGTACGTCGACGCCGTCGCGTACCGCATCGGTGCCGAGCAGGCAGGAATGCTCCTCGGCGCGGAAGATGTCGACCAGCGTCGCGGCATCCATGCCGCCGACATGCTGGGCGTAGAGTGGCAGGCCCGCCTCCTCGAGCGCCGGTGCAATGCGCTGGTGCACGGCGCGCAACCGACCGATGGCGGTGAACAGGCCGAGCGCGCCGCCGTCGGCTGCCAGGAACAGCTCGCGGTAGGCCGCCGCGACTTGATCGGCGTCGTCGCGCTTGACGTCGCGCACGATCAGCACGCGCGTCGCCGTGGCATAGTCGAACGGCGAGGCCATGGCGGCGCGCATGGCCGGCGCTGGCAGGTGCTGCGTGCCGGTGCGCGCTTCGGCCACCGTCCAATCGGCCAAGGCTTCGGGCTGCTCGTCATTGGCGGCGGCGGGCAGGCCGAGCGAATCGCGCAGCGTCGCCGAGGTGATCACCGCGCCATGCGCCGGCGCGATCACCGAGTTCACGAACGGCTCGGTGGGGTCGAGATAGTGGCGGTACATGCCGACGTCGATCTCGCGACTTTGGCTGCGTTCGATGGCGAACCAGTCGACGAAGGCGGGGTCCGGCTCGTTGTGCAAGCCGCGCAACATGGCGCGCCAGGCTTCCAGGGTCACTTCGCAGCGGTTGGCGAGCGAGCGCGCCACGCCCTCGATGCGCGAGCGCTGGCCCGAATCGAGCCGATCGGCCTCGCTCTCGAGCTTGCCGCGCAGGGTTTGGCGCAGATGGCGCACCGGCACCAGCATCTGCTCCAACGCCTCGCCCAGCCGGTCGGCGGCGTCCAGGAGCCCGGGATTGAGCGGCCGCACGTCGCATTCCTGGCCGAAGCCTTGATCGTCGCCGGCAGCGCGCGCGCGGACCTGCTGGCGTACCAGGGCGAGGAACTCCTCGGCCGGGCCGAGCACGGTGCCGTCGGCCAGTCGTGTCTGCCAATTGGGCGAGGGCAGTTGCTGGGCAAGGTCGAGCAGGCGGCGCAGCGCCTTGTGGGCCTCGAGGTCCTCGCCCAGCAGATCGTTGAGGCGCCGCTCCAAGCCGCGGGCGCGGCTGCCGCGCCGGCCCTCGGCGCCGAGCAGCCAGCGTCGCAGGTCGGAGGCTTCGACGCCGCTCAGATGCGCGCCGAAGGCGGAGTCGGCGGCATCGAACAGGTGGTGGCCTTCGTCGAACACGTAGCGCAGCGGGCGCGTGGCATCGTCGAGGCCGCCCATCGCCGCCTGCACCATGACCAGCGCATGGTTGGCGATCACGATATCGGCCTGGCGGGCGCGGCGGATGGTGCGCTCGACGAAGCATTTGCGGTAGTGCTCGCAGGCCGAGTAGATGCATTCGCCGCGCCGGTCGGCCAGCCGCCCGATGCGGCCGCGGCCGAGGAGGTCGAGCAGCCAGGCCGGCAGGTCGCCGCCCATCATGTCGCCGTCGCGGCTGTTGAGCGCCCAGCGCGCCAGCAGGCCGAGCCCGACGGCATTCTCGGGCGCCAGGCCGGTGCGCATCGCCGCCTCCTGGAAATTCAGCAGGCAAAGGTAGTTCTCGCGGCCCTTGCGGATCACCACCCGGCGTCGCTTGTCGGCCGAATCGCGGTGCAGGCGGTCGAGCTCGTTGTCGATCTGGCGCTGCAGATTGCGGGTGTAGGTGGCGATCCACACCGGCGCGCCGTTCTTCTCGGCCCACAAGCTCGCCGGTGCGACATAGCCCAGCGTCTTGCCGACGCCGGTGCCGGCCTCGACCAGCACGACATTGGGTCGATCTTGATGCTCGCGGGCTGCGAAGGCCTGGCTCGCCGCCGAGGCGTAGTCGCTTTGCGTCGGCCGCGCCTCGGCGAGGTTGGGGCCGGCGGCGATCATCTGGGCGAGCCGCAGGCGCGCTTCGCGCGGTTCGACCGGCAGGCTGGAAGGCGGCGGTGCCGGCGGCGGCTCTTCCCACTGTGGCAGGCTCTTCCAGATGTCGAGCCCAGCGCCGGGGCGCGGCTTCCTGGTGGCACGATCGATGCCGAGCGCAGCCAGCACAGCCTCGCCCCAGGGCCATTGGCCGTGCGCCATCACCAGCGCGGCCTCGGTGAGTTCGCGCGACGCAAGGGCGGCGAGGTCTTCCAGCTCGTCGAGCAAGGCTTGTGCGGCACCGGGCAGGCTCGCGACCTCGTCCTCAGGCGTAGCCGGCACGGCGAACTCGAGCGCCTCGCAGAGGCCGCGCGGCGTGGGCAGGCAGAACCGAGCCGGCCGCACGAAGGCGAAGAGCTCCAGGAGATCGCGCGCCGGCAGGTCGTCCAGCCCGAGCCGCGCCGCGGTCGCCGGCGCGTGACAGACCAGCGGCGGGCTTGCTGCGGCGCGCAGGGCGGCATCGGTCGCCGACAGCCGCTCGATCGCGCCGTTAGCCGTCCGCCACAGCGCACCGCGCGCGGTCGCGATCAGGGACGGCCAAGCGGGAGACAAGGACGGCATCGGCAGGTCGATAGCATACAACGCCGCCCGTGACGTGCCGCACTCGTTCGGAGGGCTGGCCGGTCCGGCGCCGGTTTCCGTCGGTCGCTTGATTCATGTCAACGACCCGACGGTCACTGTGGGGAAGTCTCCGCTCACCGGTCGGGGAGTCATCGATCGCGATCATGGACGTGGCGCACGCGGAGAATCGGGACCGCACGACTGCCCTTGGCATGAGCACGTTGGCCTTCACCGTGTGCTTCGCGGTGTGGACGATCTTCTCCATCATCGGCGTGCAGATCAAAAAAGACCTCGGCTTGACCGACACGCAATTCGGTCTGCTGGTCGGCACCCCCATCCTGACCGGCTCGCTGATCCGCCTGATCCTCGGCATCTGGGCCGACCAGTATGGCGGCCGCGTCGTCTATGTCGGGGTCATGGTCGCGGCGGCGGTGGCGACCCACTTGCTCACCTACGCCTACGACTACCCGACCTTCCTGCTGGCGGCGCTGGGCGTCGGTATCGCCGGCGGTTCCTTCTCGGTCGGCATCGCCTATGTCTCGCGCTGGTACGAGGCGGCCAAGCAGGGCACCGCGCTCGGCATCTTCGGCGCGGGCAACGTCGGCGCCGCCGTCACCAAGTTCGTGGCGCCCTTCGTCATGGTGGCGTGGGGCTGGGAGAGCGTGGCCGAAATCTGGGCCGTGGCGCTGCTCGTCACCGCGGTCCTGTTCTGGTTCACCACCAAGGACGATCCGGAGCTCGCGGCACGGCGCAAGGCTGGCATCAAGCCCGAGTCGATGTTGGCAATGCTCGAACCGCTGCGTCGCGTTCAGGTCTGGCGGTTCGCGCTCTACTACTTCTTCGTGTTCGGCGGCTTCGTGGCGCTGGCGCTGTGGCTGCCGCGCTACCTGATCGGCGTGTACGGCCTGGACATCACCGCCGCCGGCATGATCGGCGCGGCCTACTCCGTGCCGGCCAGCCTGTTCCGCGTCTACGGCGGCGTGCTGTCCGACAAGTACGGCGCGCGGCGCGTCATGTACTGGACGTTCCTCGTATCGGTCGCGGCCTGCTTCGTGCTGTCCTATCCGCCGACCCAGTACATCGTGAAAGGCATCACCGGGCCGATCACCTTCACGCTCGAGATGGGCTTGATGCCCTTCACGGTCATCGCCTTCGTGCTCGGCTTCTTCATGAGCCTGGGCAAGGCGGCCGTCTACAAGCACATCCCGGTCTACTACCCCGGCCGTGTCGGCGCCGTCGGCGGCGTGGTCGGTCTGGTCGGCGGGCTCGGCGGTTTCGTGCTGCCGATCGCCTTCGGCGCACTGAACGACCTCACCGGCGTGTGGACGAGCTGCTTCATGCTCCTGTTCCTGGTCGTCGCCGTGTCGCTGGTGTGGATGCACGTGTCGATCCGCATCATGGAGCGCGAGAAGGCGGGCGAGGCGCTGGCCAGGCTGCCCGAGCTGCCCGAGATGCAGGAGATCCACCGCCCCGAGCATGTCGGCAAGCTCTCCGGCAAGATGCTCGAGGACTGGCGTCCCGAGGACAAGCAGTTCTGGGACGAGACCGGACGGCGGATCGCGCGGCGCAACCTCGCGATCTCGATCCCGGCCTTGCTGCTGTCCTTCTCCGTCTGGATGGTGTGGTCGGTCGTCGTGGCCAAGCTGCCGTCGATCGGCTTCCCCTACACCACCGACCAGCTGTTTTGGCTGGCCGCGTTGCCCGGCGTCTCTGGTGCGACGCTGCGCATCTTCTACTCTTTCACCGTGCCGATCTTCGGCGGCCGGCTGTGGACCACGCTCGCCACCTGGTCGCTGGTTCTGCCGGCCGCCGGCATCGGCTACGCGGTGCAGAACCCCGCCACGCCCTACTGGATGCTCCTGGTGCTGGCGCTGCT
>VGCQ01000101.1 GCA_016870055.1 Alphaproteobacteria bacterium
CGCTTGGCGCCAAGTTCATCGCCGTCGAGGACGAGGAATTCAAGGCGGCCGAGACCGCCGGCGGCTACGCCAAGGAAATGAGCGCCGAGTACCGCGCCAAGCAGGCCGCCCTGGTGGCCGAGCACATCAAGACTCAGGACATCGTGATCACCACCGCGCTCATTCCCGGCCGCAAGGCGCCGGTGCTGGTGAGCGAGGACATGGTCAAGACCATGAAGCCAGGCTCGGTGATCGTCGACATGGCGGTCGAGCAGGGCGGCAACTGTCCATTGTCGGAGTTCGGCAAGACGGTCGAGCGGCATGGCGTGAAGATCATCGGTCCTGCCAACCTGGCGGGCGAGCTCGCGACCGACGCCTCCGCGCTGTTTGCCCGCAACCTGCTCAACTTCATCACGCCCATGGTCGACAAGGAGACCAAGGCGCTCAAGATCGACACCAACGACGAGGTCGTGAAGGGCACGCTGGTGACTCGGAACGGCCAGATCGTGCATCCTTCGCTCCAGAACTAGGACCCGCCCGATGGACGACAAAATTGCCGGCGAAGCCGCCAAGCTCGCGAACCAGGCGCAGGACCTTGCGAGCGGCCTCAAGAGCATGGCGCAGCAGATCACCGACGCCGCTGCGCAGGGCACGCTCGACATGCCCGACGGTCACATGCCGTTCGTGGCGCTGCTCACCATCTTCGCGCTGGCCTGCTTCGTCGGCTACTACGTGGTGTGGCGGGTGACGCCGGCGCTGCATTCGCCCCTGATGGCGGTGACCAACGCGGTGTCGTCGGTGATCATCGTCGGCGCACTGCTGGCTGCCGGCCTCAAGGGCCTGGGCGCCGCCCAATTGTTCGGCGCCATCGCCGTCGTGCTGGCTGCGGTCAACATCTTCGGCGGCTTCATCGTCACGCATCGCATGCTGTCGATGTTCAAGAAGAAACCGGTCAAGAAGTAAGCGGTCGGGAGACGTCACGGTGTTCACCCACGAACTGGCCGCCTACGGCTATCTGATCGCTGCCATCTGCTTCATCATGGCGCTGCGCGGATTGAGCTCGCCCGAGACCTCGCGCGGCGGCAACCTCTACGGCATCGTCGGCATGGTGATCGCGATCGGCGTCACCGTGGCCTCGCCCGGCGTGCTGTCGCCCTGGCTGATCGTCATCGGCCTGGCGATCGGCGGCGTCATCGGCGCGATCGTCGCCCTGCGCATCCAAATGACGGCCTTGCCGCAGCTGGTCGCCGCCTTCCATTCGCTGGTCGGCCTGGCTGCGGTGTTCGTGGCGGCGGCGGCGTTCGTCTCGCCCGAGGCGTTCGGCATCGGCGCGCCGGGCAAAATCAAGGTGCACAGCCTGATCGAGATGGGCCTGGGCACGGTGATCGGCGCCATCACCTTCACCGGCTCGGTCGTGGCCTTCGCCAAGCTGCAGGGCCTGGTCTCGGGCGCCCCGCTGGTGTTCCGCGGCCAGCATCCGCTCAACGCCCTGATCGGCGTGGCGCTGGTGCTGCTGCTGGTGTGGTTCGCCATGCGCGGCCATCCCATCACCTTCATTCTGTTGATCGTGCTGGCGCTGGCGCTGGGCTTCCTGCTGATCCTACCGATCGGCGGCGCCGACATGCCGGTCGTGGTGTCGATGCTGAACTCGTATTCGGGTTGGGCCGCCGCCGGCATCGGCTTCACGCTGGGAAACACCGCGTTGATCGTGACCGGTGCGCTGGTCGGCTCATCGGGCGCGATCCTGAGCTACATCATGTGCAAGGGCATGAATCGCTCGATCTTCAACGTGATTCTGGGCGGCTTCGGCACCGACTCCACGGCGGCGGGGGCGGCCCACGCCAAGACCGACAAGCCGGTCAAGGCGGGCTCGGCCGAGGACGCCGCCTTCCTGATGAAGAACTCCCAGTCGGTGATCATCGTGCCGGGCTACGGCATGGCGGTGGCGCAGGCTCAGCACGCGCTGCGCGAGATGGCCGATATCCTGAAGAAGGACGGCGTGCAGGTGCGCTACGCCATCCATCCGGTCGCCGGCCGCATGCCGGGCCACATGAACGTGCTGCTGGCCGAAGCCAATGTGCCTTACGACGAGGTCTTCGCGCTGGACGACATCAACCGGGACTTCGCCTCGACCGATGTCGCCTTCGTGATCGGCGCCAACGACGTGACCAACCCGGCCGCCAAGACCGACCCGCAGAGCCCGATCTACGGCATGCCGATCCTCGACGTCGAGCGCGCGCAGACCGTGCTGTTCGTGAAGCGCGGCATGGCCTCGGGCTACGCCGGCGTCGACAACGAGCTGTTCTTCCGCGACAACACCATGATGCTGTTCGCCGACGCCAAGGTGATGTGCGAGAACATCGTCAAGGCGCTCGAGGGCTCGGCGCATTGAGGCCGGTCGTCAGATGAGCACGAGTTACGTCCTCTATGGGCTGAACCCATCGCCCTACTCGGTGAAGATGCGGGCGATCCTGCGTTATCGCCGCCTTCCCTTCGTCTGGAACGGCATCGGCAATGCCCGCGACGTCGCAGTCGAGGCCGGCCTGCCGCCCGTGATCCCGGTCCTGCGCTTTCCCGATGGCCGGCTGATGAACGACAGCACGCCGCTCGCCCATGCGCTGGAACGCGAGCATCGCGAGCGCTCGATCATCCCGGACGATCCGGCGCAGGCCTTCCTCAACGACCTCCTCGAGGACTTCGGCGACGAGTGGGTCACCAAGATGATGTTCCATTACCGCTGGTACTATGCCGCGGACCGCGCCTTCGCGCAGACCTGGATCATCACCTCGCGCGATCCGGTGATGGCCGAGTCGCAGCGCCGGGCCGACATGCAGGCCTTCAACGACCGCCAGGTCGGCCGCATGGCGCTGGTCGGCTGCACCGAGCAGAACCGGCCGGTGATCGAGGAGAGCTACCGTTTCGTGCTCGATACGCTCGATCGCCATGTGCGCGAAATCCCGTTTCTGTTCGGCTCCCGGCCGTCGCTGGCCGATTTCGGATTATTCGGCCAGCTGCAGATCCTGTCGGTCGATCCCACGCCGATGGCGGAGATGCGGGCGCGGGCGGCCGATGTCTATTGCTGGCTGCTGCGTCTGGACGACGCCTCGGGCGTCGAAGGCGGGTGGCTCGATCCTGCCGCGCCGCTGCCCGAGACGCTGACCGCGCTGCTCCGCCATTGTGGCGAGACCTACCTGCCGTTTCTCGCCGCCAACACGAAGGCCTTGCAGGAGGGCAAGGAGGAAGTGGTGCTCGACATCCTCGGCCGCGCGTATGCCCAGGCGCCATTCCGCTATCAGGGCAAGTGCCACGACGCCCTGCGCAAGAAGCTCGCGGCGCTGCCCGCCGCTGTGCGCCGGCGCCTCGATCCAGTGCTCGAAGAGACAGGCTGCCTCGCTTATCTTGCCTGAATGCGCTATCGCGCCGTCCTGTTCGATGTCGGCGGCCCGCTCGACATGGAGCTTGCCTGGGAGATCGCCGTCGACGGCGCCATAGCCTCGGCCTGCGGCCTGGAGGGCATTCGCGTCGATCCGGCGATGGTCGAGGAGGCGTCGGAGGCCGCGGTCGCTGCTTTCGCCCCCGATGCCTACGGGCACATGATCGAGACGCTGTGCGCCGGCGACCCGGCGACCGTCGAGCGCGTCAGCCGGCGCGTGCGCGCCATGGTCGGCAATCTCGATGTCTTCCAGCTCAGGCCCGACATCGACGGCCTGCTGCGCCGGCTGCGCGGCCGCGACCTCCGTCTCGGCATCGTCGCCAACCAGCCGCAAGCGGCGCGTCGCCGCCTGGTCCGCGCCGGCATCGCCGACTTCTTCGACTATCAAGGGCTGAGCGGTGTGACCGGCTTCAGCAAGCCCGATCGGCGCGCGTTCGAGATGGCGGCCGGGGCGCTCGGCGTGCCGTCGGCCACCTGCATCATGGTCGGCGACCGCATCGACAACGACATCGCGCCGGCCAAGGCGCTGGGCATGGCGGCCATCCTGTTCCGCGGCGGCCGGCATCGCCGGCAGCGGCCGCGCTGTTCGGCCGAGGAGCCCGATGCGGTGGTGACCGACGTCCGCGAGCTGGAGGAGGCGATCGACGCTCTGCTAGGATGAAAGCCGGAGGATCCGTCGATGAGCAAGCATGTCGGCGATACCGCGCAGAACAACGCTGCGCTCGCCACCCGCCGCGAGGCATCGCGCAAGGATCATCAGCCCTATGAGATCCGCCATGTCGACGACATGGGCTGGGAGAAGATCCGTTGGCCGGGCGAGACCGGCAAGATGCTGTTCCATCCCACGCCCGAGCGGCCGACGACGCCCAATGCCGGAATCCTGCGGCTCGAGCCCGGCGGCTGGCATCCCGAGCACTATCACGGCTTCGCCCAGGTCTGGTACATCCTGAAGGGCGAGTTCCGGATCGGCGACAAGCTGTGCACGCCGGGCAGCATGCTGTTCCATCCCGACCCGCACTTCGAGGGCGAGTTCCACACCGACACCGGCGGCGAGATCCTGATCGTGCAGTATCCCGGCCCGACCACCGGCGAGCGGCCGATCTACGACGGCCGCTTCAACAAGACGGAGCGGATCGACGTCGCTCAGGAGCGCGTCGACCTCTGATCAATGCGCGTGATGGCTGGCGCCGAAGCGATGGATGTGCAGCGGCGCCTTGGCGAGACCCGGGCAGAAAGTGCCGACGACCTTCTCCAGGCGCTGGTAGAGCTTCTTGGCGGGCACCGTGATCGCCGCGCGGCGTAGGCGCGATTGCTCGACCTTGGCGGCGAGTTGGGCGAGGTCGACGGTGAGGAGCTTGCGGTCCTCGACCACCATGCGGCCGCCGATCATGACCGAATGCACGCCGGTGCCGTCCTCGGTGTGGACCAGTGCGTTCACCGCATCGTTGGTCGGAATCCAGTTGATGTGGTGCAGGTCGACGAAGACGATGTCGGCCTTGTAGCCCGGCAAGAGGCGGCCGATCTGCTTGGCCATGCCGAGGGCGCGGGCGCTGCCCTCGGTGGCGGCGCGCAGCACCTCCGCGGTGGTGATCCAGCGTTGCCAGTCGGGGCCCTGGACCTTGGAGGCGAAGGAGGCGAGCCGCATCGCCTCGTACATGTTCTGATTGTCCGAGCAGTTGGCGCCGTCGGTGCCGATGCCGACATTGACGTCGCTGCTCAGCATGCGGCGCATGTCGGCAAGCCCGTTGCCCAGCCGCATGTTGGAGCCGGGATTGTGCGCCACCGAGGCGCCGCGATCGCCCAGCCGCTTCATGTCGTCGTCGTCCAGCCATACGCCGTGCGCCACCGTGAAGCGCTCGTTGACCAGGCCGAGCGCGTCCATGTGGGCGGCGAGCGTCGTGCCGTAGCGCTGGTAGCCGGCGATCACCTGTACCTTGGATTCGGCGACGTGGCTGTGGATGCCGACATCGTAGTCGCGCGCGAGATTGCGGCAGGCGATCAGGAAGTCGTCGCTGCAATGGTGCGGAATGGTCGGCGCCACGGCCAGTGCGACCTGCCCGAACGGCCAGCGCTGCAGCGCCTTGTTCATCTGACGCGTGATCGCCTTCCACGGCGCGTAGCGGAAGCTCTCGACTTCCTTCTGGAGCGCCGGCGACAGGCGGTCCATGAGGCCGGGAATGGCCTCGAAAAAGGTGATGTCGGCCACCATCGGCGCCAGCACGGCGCGCATGCCGACCTCCTCGTAGGCGCGCGCCATGGCCGACAGGCCGTCGACCGAGGGCATCGGGAACTCGGCGGCGAGATCGTAGGCGGCGGTGCAGCCCTTCATCACCATCTCGGCGGCGCCGATCATGGTCGAGAGATACTTGTCCTCGAGCGTGCGGCCGCTGTTCAGCCATTGGCTGGCCGTGAGCAGAAGCTCGAGCGACCACAGATCACCCATGCCCTTGCCGAGATTGCCCGGGCCGTGGGTGTGGGCGTTGATCAGCCCGGGATGCATCAGCCGGTGCCTGGCATCGATCACCGTGGCGCCGGCCGGCGCGGCGAGGCCCGGTCGGCCGATCTCGGCGATGGTGTCGCCCTTGATCAGGATGTCGACCGGCTGGGCCGACCGTTTGGCGATGTCCAACAGCTTGCCGCCGCGGACGATGGTGTAGGGGCGTCTGGATTTGCTGGCCATGGCCGCTAGTCTGGCAAAGAACGGCGCGGAGGAGAATTGCCATCAAGGTCGAAGGCGGCTGCTATTGCGCCAAGGTACGCTACGCGGCCGAAGGCGGGCCGATGATGAAAGCGCAGTGCCATTGCCGCGAATGCCAGTACATCACCGGCGGTGCGCCCAACATGTTCATGCCGATGCCGCCGGCCGGCTTCCGCTACACCAAGGGCCAGCCCAAGCAGCATGGCGGCCCGCAGATGGCGATCTGCACCGTCGACAGGCAGCCGTTTCACCAAATCCCCGACGGGCTTCCGGCCTTCGAGCGGTTGCCGCAGCGCTGACAAAGCAAAACCCCCGGACACGCCGGGGGTCGATGTTCGATCTGAGAGGAGGGGGCCTAGTAGCCCTCGCGCTCCATGCGCTTGCGCATCAGCTTGCGGGTCCGGCGGATCGCCTCGGCGCGTTCGCGGGCGCGACGCTCGGAGGGCTTCTCGTAGTTGCGGCGGAGCTTCATCTCGCGGAAGATCCCCTCGCGCTGCATCTTCTTCTTCAGAACGCGCAGCGCCTGATCGACGTTGTTTTCACGAACGAGAACCTGCACTTCGATCGCTTCCTTCCATACATGGTGAGGCGCCCCGGAAACGGCTCCGGGGGCAATTTGGAGGCGGCGGTGGTATCACAGGCAAAGACCCTTGGGAAGCCCGGGAGAAACCCTATATTTCGGCCATGAGCACTGAAAATAGCTCCGATCCGGTCGTAGCCGGCGGCCCGGCTGACGATCCCGACGCCGACCTGCGCGACCGCCTGGCCGATGCCGTGGCCGCCGAGGCGGTCTTCGAGGGTTGGTGCCGCACGGCCCTGTCGGCCGCATCCCGACGGCTGGAGCTGCCGACAGGGGAGGCCGATCGGCTGTTCCCGGGCGGCGCGATCCAGGTCCTGACCTTTCTCAGCGAGCGCGCCGACCAGCGCACGGTGGCCGATATGGAACGCGAAGGCGTGGCCAGCCTGAAAATCCGCGACCGCATCAAGCGGGCAGTGCGCATTCGGCTGGAGCGCCATGTCGGCGAGCGCGAGGCGGTGCGCCGGGCCCTCGCCCTGCTGTCGCTGCCGTTCAACGCGCCCGTGAGCCTGCGGCTGCTCTACAAGACCGTCGACGCCATGTGGTACGCCGCGGGCGACAAGAGCACCGACTTCAATTTTTACACCAAGCGCGCGCTGCTGGCCGGCGTCTATTCCTCGACGCTGCTCTATTGGCTGAACGACCGCACGCCCGGCAGCGAGGCGACCTGGAGCTTCCTCGACCGGCGCATCGAAGACGTGATGCAGATCGAAAAATGGAAATCTCAGGTCAAGTCGTGGACCGGCGGCGAGGTCAAGAGCGCAAAAAGGTGACGTGACCCATCTTGCGTCCGGGCCGTGTCTCGGCCTTGCCGTAGAGATGCAGGCGCGCGGCCGGATCGGCGAGATAGCGCGGCCAGTCGTTCGCTTCGTCGCCGATCAGGTTCTCCATGCGCGACGGCGTCAGCACGTCGACCGGTCCCAGCGGCAGGCCGCAGATCGCCCGCACCAACTGCTCGAACTGGCTGGTGGCGCAGGCATCGATCGTCCAGTGCCCTGAATTGTGCGGCCGTGGCGCCATCTCGTTGGCCAGCACCCGGCCGTCCCTGGTGACGAACAGTTCCAGTGCCACCAGGCCCACGAGGTCGAGGCCCTCGGCCAGCGCCACACCATAGCGTTCGGCGGCAGCCTGCGTCGCTGCCGGCAGGCCGGACGGCACGGTGGTGGTGCGCAGAATGCCGCCGCGATGATCGTTGCGGCCGATCGGGAAGCAGCGGGTCGCGCCGTCGAGGCCACGCGCGACGATGACCGAGGTCTCGCAGGCGAAGTCGACCAACGCTTCGAGGATGCACTCGCGCCGCCCCAATGTCTGCCAAGCGGCAGCCAGCGCCGTGCGGTCGGCGACCCGGACCTGGCCTTTGCCGTCATAACCCTCGGTGCAGGTCTTGAGGATGCCCGGCAGCGCCGTGGCGGCGGCGATCTCGGCCGCGTCGGTGATCGGTTGGTAGTCGGCGGTGTCGATGCCGAGCGTGCGGAAGAACGCCTTCTCGCGCAGGCGGTGCTGGGCGATGCGGATCGGCAGCACGCCGGGGCGTACCGGCTTCAAGCGCAAACACTCGGCGACCGCGGCCTCGGGCACGTTCTCGAATTCGTAGGTGACGACATCGACCTGGCGGGCGAAGCCGGCCAGCGCCGCTGCATCGTCGTAAGCCGCCTGTACCCAGTCCGCCGCGACATCGGCGGCGATGGCGTGTGCCTCGGGCGCGAATACTACGCAACGATAGCCCAATCGGGCGGCAGCCATGGCGGTCATGCGGCCCAACTGGCCGCCACCCAGGATGCCGATCGTCGACCCTGGGGCAAGGGCGGCCGGCGCGCTCATCTAGCGATGGGGGGCCGGCTGGTCGGATGGCGCGCGCGTCACCGCGGCGGTCTGGCGGGCGCGGTAGCGCTCCACTGCGGCCATGATCTTGGCATCGCCAAGTCCGACAATGGCGGCGGCCAGCAAGGCTGCGTTCACCGCCCCGGCGCGGCCGATGGCGAGCGTGCCGACCGGTATGCCGGCCGGCATCTGGACGATGGAAAGAAGGCTGTCTTGGCCTTTCAAGGCGGCGCTTTCGATCGGCACGCCCAGGACCGGGATCGGCGTCATCGAGGCCGTCATGCCGGGCAGGTGCGCCGCCCCGCCGGCTGCCGCCACGATCACCCTGAGGCCGCGGCCCTTGGCGGCGGCGGCATAGCTCATCATGCGCTTGGGCGTGCGGTGGGCCGAAACGATGCGCGCCTCGAACGGCACGCCCAGCGCCTCGAAGGTCTCGGCGGCGTGACGCATGGTCGTCCAGTCCGACTGGCTGCCCATGATCAGGCCGACCAGGGGACGGCGTTTGACGGTCGATTTGGCCATGCTGCTCTTAGGCGATGATATCGGGAATCAATTGGCTTTCCAGCCGGTGGATCTGGTCCTTCAGCCCGAGCTTGCGCTTCTTCAGGCGCTGCAGCTGAAGCTGGTCGAACGGCGGCTTCTCGAGCAGGCGGTCGATCACCTCGTCGAGGTCGCGATGCTCGCTCTTCAAGGCTTCCAGCTTGGCCTTGATCGCCTCGGCATCCAGCGGCTCTGAAGGAGGGTTGCTCATGCTCTAGCCACCTTGCCCTGCGCCGTGTACCCCTTCGCCCGGCCAAAGGGAAGCACCGAAGGTGTCGGATTTTCTGCCCCATCCGTTCTGGAATTTTTCGCTCGAGCTCTATGCCGGCGAGGGCGTGGCCGAGGCCTGCCTCGACCTGCAGGAGCGGCGCGGCTGCGACGTCAATATCCTGCTGTTCTGCTGCTGGCTCGGCGCCTCGGGCCGGCCGACGCTGACCGCCGAGCGGCTGCGCGCCATCCTGAAGGCGAGCGATGCTTGGCAGGCCGAGGTGGTGAAGCGCCTACGCGAGGTCCGCCGGTTGCTCAAGGACCGGCCGTGGCCCGAGGCGCTGCCCGAGACGGTCGACGCGGTGCGCCGCCGCGTGGCCGACGCCGAACTCGCCGCCGAGCACGCCGAGCAGCTCAAGCTCGCGAGCCTGCACGCACCGCCCGCCGACCGCGGCCGGCCGGTCGAGAAGCGGCTGCGCGCGGCGGTCGGCAATCTCGGCGTCTATGCCGTCTGCCTGGGCGTCGTTCCCGACGAGCGCGACCGCAAGGCGGTGGCGACGCTGATGGCCGCCACCTTCCCCGAGCTGACGCCGGCCGAGATCGCACGCACGGTGGCGGGCGAGCGGTGAGGCGCGGCGGCGAGTGGTGTCGCGTTCGATCGTCGTAGGGGTCAGCGCCAGCGCTTGACCGTGCCGGTGTCGAGGTCGAACAAGTCGAGCACGCGACCGACCGTGTGACCGACGATGTCGTCCAGCGTCGTGGGCTTGTTGTAGAAGGCCGGCACCGGTGGGGCAATGATCGCGCCCATCTCGGCCAGCCGCAGCATGTTGCGCAGATGGATGGCATGCAGCGGCGTCTCGCGGGCGAGCAGCACCAGCTTGCGGCGCTCCTTCAGCACGACGTCGGCTGCCCGCGTCAGCAGGTTGGAGGTGATGCCGTTGGCGATCTCGCCCAGGCTGCGCATCGAGCACGGCGCCACGATCATGCCGGCGGTGCGGAACGAGCCGCTGGAGATCGCCGCGGCAAGGTCGTCGACGCGGTGGACGGCGTTGGCCAGGCGGCGCACTGCCGCCACCTTCATCCGGGTTTCGTGCGCCAGAGTGACCTCGGCGGTGCGGGTCATCACCAGGTGGCTTTCGATCGGCAGTTTTTGCAGTGCCTGCAGGAGGCGCACGCCGTAGATCACACCGGAAGCCCCGGAAATACCGACGATCAGCCGCGTTGGGTCAGCCATGCGGGCCATCTTGCCGGGTTATTCACAGGCCGGGAAGGGCACTTGATTCGGCGTGACTCCGGCCAAGGTCGGAGTCAAAGTTCTTTGTCCGCAACCAGCTCGGAGGACGCCCGTGAGCACCGTGGACCATATCGAAGCGCTCAAGGCCAAGCATGCTTCCCTTGAGCAAGCGATCGATCAGGAAAACACGCGCCCCCATCCCGACGACGACACCCTCTGCAGCCTCAAGAAGCAGAAGCTGCACATCAAAGACGAAATCGCCCGATTAACCGCCGCCACTCAACACTAGGCACGACTGCCAAGCTCAATTGAGCTTGTGCAGATTGACCGTCCAGGTCACCGGGACGCCGGACGCGCCCCGCGAAGAGCCGCTGCATTGCGCGATACCGTCGGCGCCGCGCCGACAGACGAGCTGGTCGGCATACCAGCGTGAACCATCATTGCAGGTCGTATCACTGTCGCGCAGCCTGAGCGTGGCACCCTCGTAGCGCGACTGGGCGCGGGCGCGGCAGGCGGTGCGGCCGCGGCGCCATTCGATCTGGCCGTTGCCGTTGGCGTCGAAGCAGTAGGTCGAGACGCCGGACTGGGTCTGCGCCGGCTCGTGACGGAAGGGATCGGTGCGCCAGCAGCCCGACATGAAGGAGTAGTCGTTGCTTGGTACCGACGGCAGGCGCAGGCGGTTGTCGTTGGGCTGCGTCTGTTGTGGTGGCGGTGGCGGCGCGGGAGCCGGCGCCGGCCTGGGCGGGGCAACGGCCACCTGCGGCGGCCTGGCCTGTTCGACGGCTTTGGGCGGATCGGGCGGCTTGCAGTCGGCGAGACGCTTGCGCAGTTCGGCCTCGACCAGCGACAGCTCGACCTTGAGCACCCGCGCGCGCGACTGCTCGGTGGCGAAGGCAGCCTTCAGCACCGGCGTCGGATCGGGCGGCGGTTCGGGCGCGGGCGGCGGCGGTGGCCCTTCGCGCGTGGCAAGTGCCAGCGCCGGCTCGGCCGGCACAAGCCCGCGCAGCAGCCAGGCCGCCCCCAGCAGCAGCAACAGCAGAGGCAGTGCGAGAACAAGCGTGCGCAGCCAGGGGATCGCGACGCGCGCCGGTGGCAGGGCCGGACGGGCGGCCGGCGCTTCGATCACGGGCCGACGGGCAGCGGGCTGTGGCGGGCGCGGCAGGGTGACCGGCAACAAGGCCGCCGCCGTTTCCCTCTCGTAGCCCCAGCAGACCAGCGCCGGCCGCTCGCCGACCAGGAAGACGAAAGAGTCGTCTGGGGCGCGGGCGGCGAGCTGTAGCGACAGGCCGACCACGCCTTGATCCTCGCGCGGGCCGGCGCCGGCCAGCGCCTCGCCGAGCCGGCGGATGTCGGCCAAGGTCCGTTGCACGGCAACCATCACCTCGGCACGACGTTCGGGTTCGACCGCCGACAAAGGCTGCACGGTGCCAGGCCAGTCGGCGTACCAGTCGATCGCCTTGCCGTCCTGGTGGAGCTGCGGTTCGGCGAGCAGCCCCGCCGCATCGTCGCCCAACCGGCGGCGCACCACGCGGCGCAGCTGCGGCGCTGCGTTGTGCAGCGGCTCGCCGCGCACCCCCAACGGGCGCACGCCGCTCCTGGTCGTGACGATCAGCGTGGTTTCGCCGGCCATGCCGCTCTCAAAATAGCCGGCCGATTATGGCGGGGCGATGGACAAGCCGGCCGGGGACCGCGGGCCTCCGGCCCGCTCATGCTTGTCGCCGAAGACGCGCCGAGCTCCAGGGCCAGTCCATCGCGGCCGCGACAAGGCCGGTTTTGACGGGGTTGTTCTCGACATAGTCGACGGTCCGGGTCAAATGATCCTCGTCGCGCATGTATCGATCAAAATAGTCAGGATGCCAGAAACTCCCGGATCGACCGAGTTGGATGTTGGCACGCTTTGCCGTGAACGATTTCCAAGTGCCGACGATGTCGCTCACAGAGTGACCGTCGATGATTCTGACCACGGCGTGAACGTGGTTCGGCATCAAGCACCAGGCCAGCATTCGATAGTGTTCCATGTCGAAGTGCAGCAGGGAACTCTCGACCATCGAGGCGACATCAGGTCGGCGTAGCCAACAGGCACCCCGGCCGAGATCCAATTCATGATCCAGGCGAGGCAAGGCATGGTCTCGATGTTTGAGGACGTTCGCGACGTTGCTAGGCAGGCTGTCGGCCAAACGAAAAGTGATGAATTGAACGACCTCTGGTAAGTCGAAATGAGGAAGGTAGCCGCGGGAGTGCCAACCGCTTTGCTGTGTCGGCTTCATGATGCGGGCGGGCCGCCCGCGGTCCGAAGCATGAGCTACACCTGCTTCGCCCATTCGCGCAGGACGAACTTCTGGACCTTGCCGGTCGAGGTCATGGGTAGCTCGCGAAACACGACGTAGCGCGGGCATTTGTAGGAGGCGAGGTTGGCGCGGCAGTGGGCGACGAT
>VGCQ01000102.1 GCA_016870055.1 Alphaproteobacteria bacterium
TATATCTCAAGGAATTCGTGCCCGACGATGTGCCGTGGGCGCATTTCGACATGATGGCCTGGAACAACAGCACGCGGCCCGGCCGTCCCGAAGGCGGCGAAGCACAAGCTGCCCGCGCGATCTTCTCCGCGATCGAGAAGCGGGTGGCGAAGTAGACCTGAATCCTGCCGGACCGCGGACCGCCAGGTCCGCATTCATGAGTCTCGAGCTGGCCTCCGGTCCGGCGAGCCTCAATACCCCGTCTTTGGATCGACGCGGTTGATCAGCTCGCGGCCGGCGCGCAGGCGCTTGATGTTTTCGATCACGCCGGGCGAGGCGGTGCGCGGGTTGGTGGCGCCGGCGATGTGCGGCGTCACGCGCACTTTGGGATGCGTCCAGTAGGGATGGTCGGCCGCCAGCGGTTCCTGATGGAAGACGTCGAGGGCGGCGCCGGCGAGATGGCCCGAATCGAGCGCCGCCAGCAGGGCCGCGTCGACGACATGGCCGCCGCGGGCGATGTTGATGAAATAGGCGCCCTTGGGCAGGCGCGCGAAAGCCGCGGCGTCGAGGATGCCGCGGGTGTCGCGGGTCAGCGGCAGGATGTCGACCAGGATGTCGCAACGCGCCAGGAAACGCGCAAACCCGTCTTGGCCGTGGAAGGTCTCGATACCCGGCAGGGTCTTGGCGGTGCGGCTCCACCCGGCGGTGGGAAAGCCCAGCGCGGCGAATTTTCGGGTGGTGTCCTGACCGATCGTGCCCAGCCCCATGACGCCGACGCGGCGATGGATGGTGTCGATGAAATCCAACGGCTGCCATAGCCGCGCCCGCTGGCTTTCGGCGTAGCGGTCGATCTCGCGATGATGACGCAGTGCCCAGTAGAGCGCGTACTCGCTCATCTGCCCGACCAGGCCTTCGTCCATGATGCGCACGATCGGCACGCCCTGGGGCAGCTTGTCGTCGGCCAGCAGATGGTCGACGCCCATGCCCAGCGAGACGATCAGCTTGACCTTCTCGAACGTGGCGATCAGGCCGCGATCCGGCTTCCAGGCCAGCGCGATCTCGATCTCGTCGGTGTTTCCCAGCCTGTCGAGGGTGCGGAAATCGATCGGGCCCAACCCGGCCTCCAGCACCGTCTTCCACTGCGCGCTGTCGGTATCACGACTGATATAGGCAATTGCTCCGGACACCCGGGCAGACTATCTCGGCAGCGTCGCTGGGTCGAGCTTGATGCCTTTCTCCCGGTAGTAGCGCACCGCGCCGGGATGGAACGGCAACACCGAATTCCGCGTGGCGTTGGCCGTGACCGTCTCCTTGGCGGCGGGATAGCCGCGCACCATGAGGGCGTTGTTCTCCAGGATCGTCTTGGTGATCGTGTAGGCCAGGCGTTCGTCCATGTCCTTGTGGGCGATCGCGAAGTTGAACAGCCCGACGGTCTTCTGCTCGTCCGGCTGCTGCTTGTAGAGCCCCTTGGGGATGCGCGATTCGGAGAATTCGGGCAGTGCCTTGCGGATCGCCGCGATCTCGGCGTCGGTCCAGGTGAAGAAGGCGATCTGCTGGGCGGCGTCGAGCTCGCTGAAGATCGGGATCGGCAGACCGGCGCCAAAGCAAAAAGCGTCGATCACGCCGTCGCTCAATTGATTGCCGAGGTCGACGCTCTGGCCGTTGCGCAGCTGAGCCGTCATGCCGAGCGCCTCGAAGATCAGCGGGAAGTAGGTGCCGGGCGTGCCGGCCTTGGGCCCGGTACCAACCAGCTTGCGGTCGAGCTGCTTGAAGCTCGTCAAGCCGGACTTCTTCAGCGCCAGGCACTGCAGCGTCATCTCGTACATCGGGAAGAGCGCGCGGATGTTCTCGTACTTGTGCCCCTTGGTCCACGCCCCGGTGCCGTGCAGCCCCTGCAACGCCACGCCCATGGTCACCATGCCGAGGGCGAGTTTTTTGTCGTCGACCATGATGACGTTCTGGTTCGGCCCCTGGGTCTGCTATGTCGCGACCTGCAGGCGAGCCTTCTCGGTCAGGACCTGAGCGACGCGCTCGCCGTAGACGAAATAGGTGCCACCGACCGACGCCGTGCCAATCGTCAGGGTCGCCGATTGCGCAAGCACGGGCGTCGCGACGAGCCACGCGATCGCGATGGCAACCGAACCGAGGCGGACCGTACCCATCACTGGAGCCTCCCGGTCAAGAGAACGCCGGTCGAACGACCCACGCTCCGTCGGTCGAGGTTCGCTTGAATCGTTTCGCGAGTCCACCGCGTAAGTTTTTTCGTCCAGACGGAAAGCTTCAGGTCGCGACGGTGCCGCGTTCGGCGCCGATCGCCTCGAGATCGAAGGCGGCGGCGATCAAGGCCTGGGTATAGGGCGTCTGCGGCCGCTCGAAAATCTGCCGCGCCGGCCCGCGTTCGACCACCTTGCCGTGACGCAGCACCAGCACCTCGTCGGCCAGCGCCCGCACCACCTTGAGGTCGTGGCTGATGAACAGATAAGCGAGCTTGTGCCGCGCCTGCAGGTCGCGCAGCAGATCGACGATCTGCGCCTGCACGCTCATGTCGAGTGCCGAGGTCGGCTCGTCGAGCACGATCAGCCGCGGCTTCAGCACCAGGGCGCGGGCGATGGCGATGCGCTGGCGCTGGCCGCCGGAGAATTCGTGCGGATAGCGTTCGCGCGCCGCCGGATCGAGCCCGACCTCGGTGAGTGCCCGGTCGATCATCTCGCTGCGCTCGGCCGGGTTGCCGATGCGATGGACCTCCAGGCCTTCGCCGACGATCTCGCCGACCGACATGCGTGGGCTGAGTGAGCTGAACGGATCCTGGAAGACGATCTGCATCTGCCGGCGCAGCGGCCGGATGTCGCGCTGACTGAGCGCCTGCAGATCCCGGCGATCGAACTGGATGCCGCCCGTGCTGCCTTCGAGGCGCAGCAGGGCAAGCCCGAGCGTGGTCTTGCCCGAGCCCGATTCCCCCACCAAGCCGATCGTGTGGCCTTCGCGCAGGCTGAGGCTCACGCCGTCGACCGCCTTGATGTGGCCGACCGTACGCCGCAGCACGCCGCGCCGGATCGGGAAATGCACCTTGACGTCGTCCAGCCGCAGGATCTCGGCAGCCTCGGGATCGGCAACCGCCGGCCGGCCCTTGGGCTCGGCCGACAACAGATGCTGGGTGTAGGAATGCTGCGGATCGTCGAACACCTCCGCCACCGGGCCCTGCTCGACGATGCGGCCCTGGGTCATGACGCACACCCGGTCGGCCATCTTGCGCACGACGCCGAGATCGTGGGTGATGAACAGCAGCGCCATGCCGTAGCGCGCCTGCAGCGTCTTCAGGAGCTTCAGGATCTGCGCCTGGATGGTGACGTCGAGCGCCGTCGTGGGCTCGTCGGCGATCAGGAGATCGGGCTCGTTGGCGAGCGCCATGGCGATCATGACGCGCTGGCGCTGGCCGCCCGAGAGCTGGTGCGGATAGGCGTCGAGCCGGGTCGCTGCCTCCGGAATGCCGACCTGTTCCAGGAGATCGAGCGTGCGCTGGCGGGCGGCGGCGCGCGTCAGGCCCTTGTGCAGGATCAGCACCTCGTTGACCTGCCGCTCGATCGTGTGCAGCGGATTGAGCGAGGTCATCGGCTCCTGGAAGATCATCGACACGCGATTGCCGCGCACGTCGAGCAGCTCGCGCGGCGGCGCACCGACCAACTCGCGGCCCTGGAAGCGGATGCTGCCGGTCGGATGGTTGGCCATCGGATAGGGCAGGAGCTGCAGGACCGACAGCGCCGTCACCGACTTGCCCGAGCCCGATTCGCCGACCAGCGCCACGGTCTCGCCGCGCCGGATCTCGAAGCTCACATTGCGCACCGCGCGCACGGCATTGTCGCCGGTGCCGAAATTGACCGAAAGGTTGCGGACCTCGAGCAGGGTGCCGTCGGGCGATGCCGCGCTCATGCCATCACCTTGCGCGGGTTGAAGGCGTCGCGCACCGCCTCGCCGATGAAGACCAGCAGCGACAACATCAGCGCGATGATGACAAAGCCGGTGATAGCGAGCCACGGCGCATTGAGGTTGTTCTTGCCCTGCAGCAGGAGCTCGCCCAGCGACGGCGAGCCGACCGGCATGCCGAAGCCCAGGAAGTCGAGCGAGGTGAGGGTGGTGACCGAGCCGGCCAGGATGAACGGCAGGAAAGTCAGGCTCGCGGTCATGGCGTTGGGAAGGATGTGCCGGAACATGATGCGGACGTCCAGCATACCCAGCGCCCGGGCGGCCCGGACATAGTCGAAATTGCGGCCGCGCAGGAACTCCGCCCGCACCAGCCCGACCAGCGCCATCCAGCTGAACAGGAGCATAATGCCCAACAGTACCCAGAAGCCGGGCTGGATGAAGCTCGCCAGGATGATCAAGAGGTAGAGCGTGGGCATGCTCGACCACACTTCCATGAAGCGCTGGATCGAGAGATCGACCACGCCGCCGAAATAGCCCTGCACCGCGCCGGCCACGACGCCGATGATGGAACTCAATATGGTGAGCACCAGGCCGAACAGCACCGAGATGCGAAAGCCGTAGATCAGCCGGGCCATCACGTCGCGCGCCTGGTCGTCGGTGCCCAGCAGGTGACGCCACGACGGCGGCTGCAGCGCGCTGCGGCCTTCGCCCTTGATGACGGTGTCGTAGCTGTAGGGAATCGGCGGCCACAGCATCCAACCCTTGGCGTCGATCAGCTTCTTGACCTCCGGATCGGTGTAGTCGGTGTTGGTCGGGAACTCGCCGCCGAAGGTGGTCTCGGGATAGTCGCGGACGAGCGGCGAGTAGAACGCGCCATCGTAGTAGATCAGGAACGGCTGGTCGTTGGCCAGCAGCTCGGCGAACAGCGACAGGAAGAACAGCAGGCCGAAGATCACCAGCGAACAGACGCCGCGCTTGCTCGAGCGGAAGGCGGCCAGGCGGCGACGGCTCAGCGGAGTCATCGGCCGCGCGCCTCGAAATCGATGCGCGGGTCGATTACCGTGTACATGAGGTCGCCCACGATCCCCATGACCAGGCCGATCAAGCCGAAGAAGTACAGAGTGCCGAACATCACGGGATAGTCGCGGTTCAACGCCGCCTCGAAGCCGAGCAGCCCGATGCCGTCGAGCGAGAAGATGACCTCGATCAGGAGAGAGCCGGTGAACAGCACACCGATGAAGGCGGCGGGGAAACCGGCGATCACGATCAGCATGGCGTTGCGGAAGACGTGGCCGTAGAGGATGTGCCGCTCGACCAGGCCCTTGGCGCGCGCCGTCAGCACGTACTGTTTGTGAATCTCCTCGAGGAAGGAATTCTTGGTGAGGAAGGTGAGCGTGGCGAAGCCGCCGATCACCATGGCGCCGATCGGCAGAACCATGTGCCACAGATAGTCGAGCACCTTGTCGATCGGCCCCAGCGAGCTCCAGCCGTCGGAAACCAGGCCGCGCAGGGGGAACCACTTGAAATAGCTGCCGCCGGCGAACAACACGACCAGCAGCAGCGCGAACAGAAAGCCGGGGACGGCGTTCAGCACGATCAGCGTCGTCGAGCTCGACAGGTCGAAGCGCGATCCGTCGCGCACCGCCTTGGCGATGCCGAGCGGGATCGAGATGAAGTAGATCAATAGCGTCGTCCACAGGCCGAGCGAGATCGACACCGGCATCTTCTCGATCACCAGGTCGACCACCCGCTTGTTGCGGAAGAAGCTCTCGCCGAAGTCGAACACCAAATAGTTCTTCATCATCAGGAAGAAACGTTCGACGATCGGCCGGTCGAAGCCGTACATCTTCTCGATGCGCTCGATCAGGTCCTTGGGCAGGCCGCGCGCGCCGCGATAGGTGCCGCCGCTGCCGCCCGACGTGTCCGGTGTGGCGCTGCGTAGCGTCTCGCCGCCGCTCGTGCTGCCGGAGAAGCGCTCGGTGGCGTCGACCGCCGTACCCTGGATCTGCGCCAGCATCTGCTCGACCGGTCCGCCGGGCGCCGCCTGGATGATGAAGAAATTGATGACCATGATGCCGAACAGCGTCGGCACCACCAGCATCAGACGGCGCAGGATGTAGGCGACCATCAGCGAATCATCGGATCGCGGGCCTCCAGGCCCGCATCTTCGTTGTTGCCGTGAGCGGGCCTGGAGGCCCGCGGTCCGATGATCACTTCTTGTCCCCGCGTTGCAGGGCCTTTTCCTTGGCCTCGTCGATCCACCAGGTGTCGAAGGCGACCGGCGCATACTTGGCGCTCTTGGCCGGCCGGTCGAAGCGGTTCCAGTAGGCGACGAAAGCCTTGGGATTGTGCCAATTGGGCACCACGAAGTGGCTCCACAGCAGCACGCGGTCGAGCGCGCGGGTGACGTTGATCAAGCTCTCGCGGTCGGGGGCGGCGATCAGCGTCTCGATCAGCCGGTCGATCGCCTCGTCGCGAATGCCGATGGTGTTGCGGCTGCCCGGCGTAGCGGCGGCTTTCGAGCCCCAGAAGTCGCGCTGCTCGTTGCCGGGCGACAGTGACTGGCCGAAGCTTTCCACCATCATGTCGAAGTCGAACTCGTCGTTGCGACGCTTGAACTGCGCGGTGTCGATGGTGCGCACGCTCATGTCGACGCCGATGCGCTCGAGGTTCTGCTTGTAGGGCAGCACGACGCGCTCGAAGCTGGCGTCTTGCAGGAGCATCTCGAAGGCGAGCTTCTTGCCCGTCTTCGTTTCGGTCATCTTGCCGTCCTTGACCTCCCAGCCGGCCTCCTTCAGGAGCGCCAGCGCGCGGCGGGCGAGGTCGCGGACGTTGCCGGTGCCGTCGGTTTCCGGCAGCGTGAACTCCTTGGTGAAGACCTCGTCGGGGATCTTGCCGCGCAGCGGCTCGAGGTACTTCAGCTCGGCGGGCGTCGGCAGGCGCGACGAGGCGAGCTCGGAGTTGCCGAAGAACGAGATGTTTCGCTTGTAGAGGCCGTAGAACAGGTTCTTGTTGGACCACGCGAAATCGAACATGCCGGCGATCGCCTCGCGCACGCGGCGATCCCTGAACATGTCGCGCCGCGTGTTGAAGGCGAAGCACTGCATGCCGGTCGGTAGCTCGTGCGAGATCTCGGCCTTGATGATGCGGCCATCGCGGACAGGCGGAACGTCGTAGCCGGTCGCCCAGTTGCGCGCGACGTTTTCCTGGCGGATGTCGATCTCGCCTGCCTTGAAGGCCTCGAACTGCACGGTGACGTCGCGATAGTACTCGTAACGCATGACGTCGAAGTTCTGCCGGCCGCGATTCATCCAAAGGTCCTTCGCCCACCAGTCGGGCACGCGGCGGTAGGCGATCGAGCGACCGACATCGAAGGCGTCGACCTTGTAGGCGCTGCTGCCCAGCGGGATCTCCAGCGAGACCTTCTCGAAGTCGCGGCCGGCCCACCATTTGGACGGCAGCACCGGAAGCTGGCCGACGATCAGCGGCAGCTCCTTGTTGGTGCTGTCGCGGAAGGTGAACAGCACCTTGCGCTCGCCGACTTTCTCGGCCTTGAGCACGTCACCGTAGTAGAAGGCGTAGTTGGGCAGGCCTTTGGCCTTGAGCGTGTCGAACGTCCAGATCACGTCCTCGACGGTGATCGGCGTGCCGTCATGGAAGCGGGCCTGCGGTCTCAGCGTGAAGGCGACCCACGAGCGATCCTCCGGCCATTCGATGGTCTCGGCGATCAGGCCGTACGCGGTCGACGCCTCGTCGCGCGACGACCAGCAGAGTGTGTCCCAGATCGCCGCGATGCCGGCGGCCGGCACGCTCTTGATGATGAAGGGGTGCAGGGAATCGAAGGTGCCGCGCGCGCCCAGCCGCACCGCGCCGCCCTTGGGGGCGTTGGGGTTGAAGTAGTCGGGCGGACCGGGATTGGCGCCGTATTTCGGCATGCCGTGCATGGCAAAGCCGTGGCTGACGTTGACCTTTTGCGTCGCTTGAGCGGGCGCCTGGGCTCGCAGGATGCCGGGTGCGGTGATGCCGAGCGCCGCGCTCGCCACCAACAGATTGCGCCGTCTGATCGCCATGCCAAGCGCTCCCCTGAGCCCTGCCTCGTGCCTGCTATATAACGTGTCCGAGTTGGGCGGCACTATGGCCGGCAGCTCAACTCGCTGTCAGCTTTCACCCTTGATCCCAGCTTCCTTCACCAGCTTGCCGTAGCGGGCATAGTCTGCCTTCCACATCGCCAGGATGTCGGCGGACGAGCGCGGCGCCGGTATCTCGCAGCCCGCCTTGGCGAGCCGGTCGCGAGTTTCGGCCTCGGCCAGCGCCTTCATGGCCGAGCCGTGCAGCCGCCCGACGACCGGCTGCGGCGTGCCGGCGCGCACGGCGATCACGTACCAGCTCATGACCTGAGCGTCGCCGAAACCCGCTTCGGCGAAGGTCGGCACGTCCGGCAGGGTGGCGAGCCGTTTGTCGGCCAGAACGGCCAGAGCGCGCAGCTTGCCGCTCTGCACATGCTGGATGGCGAGCGGGCCGGGCAACAGCCCGACCTGCAGGCGACCTTCCAGGAGGTCCGGCATGCCCGGTGGAATGCCGCGATAGGGCACCGATGTCATGTCGAACTTGTACTGGTTCTTCAGGAGCTCGGCCGACAGATGGATCGACGAGCCGTTGCCTGGATTGAGGTAATTGAGCTTGCCGGGGTTGGCGCGGCCGTACTCGACCAGCTCCTTCAGCGTCTTGACCGGCACGGCGGGGTTGACCGTCGCCACCGAAGTCGCCACCGCCACCAGCGCCACCGGCTGGAAATCGCCTAGCGCATCGTAGGGCACGGACTGCAAGTGCGGCACCACGACATGGCTGATCGTCGCCATCACCCAGTTGTAGCCGTCGGCCGGCGCCTGCGCGATCAGCGCCGTGGCGAGCGTCGAATTGCCGCCGGGCCTGGGTTCGACCACGACCGGCTGGCCGAGATCGGCCTGCATGGGATCGGCCAGCGCGCGGGTCACGATGTCGACAATGCCGCCCACGGGGTAGGGCACGAGGAAACGCATCGGCTTGTTGGGGAAAGCCTGTGCCGACGTCTCGCGCGACAAGGCAACGGCGGCGGCCGCGCCCAGCACGGCGCGGCGATTCGGTTGTCTCATCTGTCGTTCCTCCCTGCGATCGGGACCCTAGGCGGACACGGCGTGCTTGTCACCAATGCGTCGGGCGTATTTGACTTCGCGGCGAGCCCACCGCAGGCTTGGCGCCATGGTCGACACTGCTTTTTTCGCGCCCGAGCACGACGCGCCGATCGAGTACATGCGCCGCACGCGCGAGTACTATCTGGCGCTGGGCTACGACAACCCCTACCGCTGGGCTCACTACGTCGATGCGCCGTTCCAGCCGCTCACCAAAAATCTGGCCGACAGCACGCTGGCTCTGATCACGACGGCGGTGCCCTATCAACCCGACAATGGGGACCAGGGACCGGGCGCCGCTTACAACGCCGCCGCTAAATTCTACACCGTCTACTCGGGCGATACCGCAGTCGATCACGACACGCGCATCTCCCATATCGGCTACGACCGCAAGCACACCACGGCCGCCGATGCCCACACCTGGTTCCCGCTGCCCTTGCTGCGCGAGTTCGCCGGCCGTGGCCGCTTCAAGCTGGCGCGGCGCTTTCACGGCGCGCCGACCAACCGCAGCCAGCGCGTGACGCTCGAAACCGATGCGCCCGAGATCCTGGCGCGCTGCCGGCAGGATCAGGTCGACGCCGCGCTGCTGGTGCCGACTTGACCCGTCTGCCACCAGACCGTGAGTCTGGTCGCCCGCTACCTCGAACGCAACGGCATCCCGACGGTGATCATGGGAGCGGCCAAGGACATCGTCGAGCACGCCGGCGTGCCGCGCTTCCTGTTCAGCGACTTTCCGCTCGGCAATTCCTGCGGCAAGCCGCACGAGCCCGACACGCAACGCTTTACGCTGGAGCTGGCGTTGAAGGTGCTGGCGAGTGCGCCGGGCCCGCGCACCACGGTGCAGTCGCCGCTGCGCTGGAACGAGGATGGCGACTGGAAGCTCGACTACAACAACCTCGCGCGCCTGCCGGCCGCCGAGGTCGCCCGCCGCCGCGCCGAGTTCGACAAGGTGAAGCAAACGGCCCTCGACCAGCGCAAGAAGGCGGGCGTGGCTTGAACTTCGTGCGGATCGCGGGCTTCCAGGCCCGCTCATGAGCAGCATCGCGATGAGGCGGGCCTGGAAGCCCGCGGTCCGATGACTGGCAAACCCTTCGCCGGCGTAAAGGTCCTCGATTTTACGCGCGTGTTGGCTGGTCCTTATGGCTCCTACCAGCTCGCGCTGCTGGGCGCCGACGTGATCAAGGTCGAGGCGCGCGAAGGCGACGACATGCGCTACGGCAACCGCGCTAACGACTGGGAGAAGCGCGGGCTCGCGGCACCCTGGGTCGCCGTCAATGCCGGCAAGCGTTCGATCACGCTCGATCTCAAGAAGCCCAAGGCGATCGAGGTGGTGAAGAAGCTTGCCGCCAAGGCCGACGTGGTGATCGAGAACTTCCGGCCGGGCGTCATGGACAAGCTCGGAATCGGCTACGACGTGCTGAAGGCGATCAACCCGCGCCTGATCTACTGCGCGGTGTCCGGCTTCGGCCAGGTCGGACCCGACCGCGAGACCGCGGCGTTCGACGGCATGATCCAGGCGATGTCGGGCCTGATGTCGATCACCGGCTTTCCGGCCAACGGGCCGACGCGCGTCGGCTTCGCCGGCGCCGACGTGATGTCGGGTGCGACGGCGGCGCTGGGTGTCGCCTCGGCGCTCTACCAGCGCACCCACACCGGCCGCGGCCAGCTGGTCGACGTCGCCATGATCGATGCGGTGACGGGCTATCTCGCCCAGCAATTCACCGAGCATCTGATGACCGGCCGCGTGCACGAGCAGGCCGCCAACCGCTCGGTGACGCGCAAGCCGACCGGCGATCTCTACAAGACGAAGGACGGCTGGATCGTGCTCGCCGTCATGACCGAGCCGCAGTTCCAGCGCCTGATGAAGGATATCGGCCGCGCCGATGCGCTCGCCGATCCGCGTTTCCCCGACTGGCCGGCGCGCATCCAGAACGACAAGGCGCTGCACGACATCATCGAAGCCGAGCTGGTGAAGGAAACCTCCGCCACCTGGGCCGAGCGCTTCGCCAAGGCCGACGTGCCGGCGGGCCGCGTGCTGTCGATCCCGGAAGCGGTCAAGCTCGACCATTTCACGCGCCGCACCGTGCTGCAGACGGTCGAAACCGAGCACGGCCCGATCGAGGTCGTGGGTTCGGGCTTCCGGCTGGAGCATGGCGGCGGCTCGGTCGAGCGCCCGCCCGCGACCTTGGGCCAGCACACCGAGGAGGTGCTGCGCGAGGCGGGGTACGGCGCGGGTGAGATTGCGGAGATGCGCACTGCCAAGGTCGTCTAGCCCCTCGCCGTGGCGGCAGTCGTTGCCGCCGTCTTGTAGGTGAAAGCAGTGCAGTCACACCGTATATTGTGGCCGACGGGGAATTATTTCCCTCGATGGTGGGAAATAATTGGCGACCAGCAGAGCGATGCGCGCTTGCATCGATTGATAACTTAAGTTATATAAGACTTTGGGCCGCAAGCTTCCGGATCGGCGATTTCCGAGGCGGCCGTCCCGCGTGGGGCGCAACGCAAGACGGCTGCAATCGGCCGTCAACTTGCGCCCTGCTGGCCGGTGGGGGAGACTCCCGCGGGTCGAACCGTACTTCCAATTATGGCGGCGTTAGGACTGGGCATCGGATGAAAAGGCTGCGGACCCTGTTCGGGATCGGCTTGGGGCTCGCCATCGTGGCCGGCGCCGGCTGGTATATTTCGCAGACCAGCGCACCGCCGCCCCGTCCGGCCAGTCGTTCGGGTGCCAATATCCCCGCGCCGGTCGGTATCGCCACCGCGGCCAAGGGCGAGATCGATGTCACCTTGCGGGCACTCGGCACCGTGGCGCCACTGCACACCGTCAACGTCAAGACCCAGATCACGGGCCAGCTCGTCCAGGTCGACTTCAAGGAAGGCCAGATGGTCAAGAAAGGCGACCTTTTGGCCGTGGTCGATCCGCGACCCTACGAGGTCGCCGTCCAGCAGACGATCGGCCAGTTGCAGCGCGACGAGGCGCTGCTCAAGAACGCCCAGGTCGATCTCGAGCGCTACAAAAAGCTGGTCGCTCAGGATTCGATTGCCCGCCAGCAGCTCGACACCCAGCAGGCGTTGGTGCGCCAGTACGAGGCGGCGCTGGTCATCGACCAGGCGCAGGTCGACGCCGCCAAGCTCAATCTCACCTACACGCGGATCATCGCGCCGCTCACCGGTCGCATCGGCCTGCGCGGCGTCGATCCCGGCAACTACGTGACGATGGGCGACGCCACCAGCATCTGCGTCATCATTCAGATCCAGCCGATCTCGGTGGTCTTCACCATTCCGGAAGACGTATTGCCTCAAGTGCGGACGCGGCTGAAAGCTGGCGCCGAGCTGCCGGTCCGCGTGCTCGACCGTTCGCAGAAGACCGAGCTTGCGGTCGGCAAGCTCGACACCCACGACAACGTCATCGACACCACGACCGGCACCGTGAAGCTGCGCGCCGTGTTCGACAACAAGGACGAAGCGCTGTTCCCCAACCAGTTCGTCAATGTCCGCCTGCTGGTCGATACGGTCAGGAACGCGACCGTGGTGCCGATGGCCGCCGTGCAGCGCGGTCCGCCGGGTATCTTCGTCTATCTGGTCAAGGCCGACGACACGGTCCAGGTCCGCAAAATCGAGATCGGCGTGAGCGACGGCGAGCGGGTGCAGGTCGTGGAAGGCTTGCAGCCCGGCGATCAGGTCGTGATCGACGGCATCGACCGGCTGCGCGACGGCGCCAGGATCAGGCGGCCCGGGGCCGGCCCGCGGGCGACCTCCGGCCCGCCGGTCGCGGCCGCCCCACCCGACGGCCAACAGCGACGGCGGCCGGCCAGTGAGGG
>VGCQ01000103.1 GCA_016870055.1 Alphaproteobacteria bacterium
ACCAGCTTGGGGTCGATCGCCAGGTCGTTGGCGATTGCCGGCATCAGCACGCCGAGCGCCAGCACCGCAAGCGACACCATGATCTGGGTGCCGAGCATGGCACCGATGGGGATCAGGGCGGGCCGCAGCCCGCCGCTGGCGTCAGCCATAGACCAAGCGTGGCAGCCAGAGGCTGAGGTCGGGCACGTAAGTCACCACAGCCAGTAGGATGAGCATCAGCACCAGAAACGGGTTGACGCCGCGAATGACCACCGACAGCGGAGTCTTCGACACCGTCGCCAAGACGTAGAGGTTCAGGCCGACGGGAGCGGTGATCAATGCCAGCTCCATGTTGACGGTGACCAGGATCGCGAAGTGTACCGGATCGATGCCCAGAGGCTTCAGCACAGGGATCAGGATCGGCATGGTGATCAGCAGGATCGACGCAACCTCGAGGAACATGCCGAGGATCAGCAGCATGATGTTGATGGCGAGCAGGAACTGCCAGGCGGTAAAGCCGTTGTCGCGGATGAACTGAACCAATGCCGCCGGAATGCCCGATTCGGTGATCCAGTGTCCGAACGCCAGGGCGGTGGCGATGATGATCATGATCGTGCCCGCGTTCTTGATCGACTCGCCGATCACCGAGAGCGTCTCGGAAGGCTTGAAGCCCTTGTAGTAGAACAGGCTGATCAGCAGGGCGACGGCGGCGGCAAGCGCCGCGGTTTCGGTCGTCGTCACCCAGCCGCCATAGATGCCGACGGCGATAATCACCGGCATCGACAGCGCCGGTATGGCGTTCAGGTTGACGCGACGGAACTCCTCGGGTGTGCGGCGCGGCTCGCGCGCGAGGTTGTGACGGCGGCCGTACCAAAGGGCGTAGCCGATGAAGATCGCGGCCTGCATCAAGCCAGGAACGACGCCCGCCAGGAACAGCCGCGGCACCGATTCGTCGGCGATGATGGCATAAAGGATCAACGGCAGGCTGGGCGGGATCAGGATGCCGAGCGTGCCGGACGCTGCGGTGACGCCGAGCGCGAACGGCCGATCGTACTTCCGTTCGATCATCGCCGGGATGAGGATGGTACCCATGGCGAGCGCGGTCGCCACGCTCGAGCCGCAGATGGCAGCGAACATGGCGCATGCCGCGACGCAGACCACGGCCAGGCCACCGCGTACGCTGCCGACCCACGCTGCCGCCACGTCGACCAGCGCCCTGGCGATGCCGCCGCGCTGCATGAACGACGCGGCCATGACGAAGAAGGGGACGGCAAGCAGCGTGGTCGAGTTGAGCTCGTCCAGCATCTTTTGTGCGATGCCGACCAGCGGCTTGCCCTCAACGGCGAACATCGTGCCGGCGGAGACGCCGAGCACCAGCCAGATCGGCAAGCCCATGCCGAGCAGGATGAAGAAGATGGCGGCAAACAGCTTTGTCATGGCTACTCTCGCCCCGAGTGGACTTCCATGGTCGTCGGGTCGAAGGCAAAGCAGAACTGCCAGAGTCGGCGGGCATAGCGCATCGACATCAGCGCGGCGGAAACCGGCAACGCCGCGTAGTAGACCCAGAGCGGGAAACCGAGCGCGGTGTTGCTGCGCTCGCCGAGATCGAAGGAATCGTAGGCCACCAACCAGCCGTACCAGGTGAGGCCGAGGCAGAAGCCCAGCGCTATGGCGCAGTTGGCGATTTCGACCCAACGCTGCCGTTCAGGCCGCATCATGCGAAGCAGCAGATCGGCACGCACATGCCCATCTTCGCGCACGAGCAGGCTAGCGGTCAGGAACGCCGACCAGATGATGACGTAGATCGTGAGTTCTTCGGCGACGGAAAAGTCGACACTGGTCGTAAGGTAGCGGCCGACGATCTGTGTCAGGTAGATGATCAGTCCGGCACCGCCGAGCAGACCGATCAACCATCGCTCGAGCCTGTCCCACACCCCAAGCATGCGCATCCCCAGTGGCGAAACCCGCCGAAAGAGAAGGGCGCCCCTGCGGGGCGCCCGGTCGGTCAGCTCTTGCCTGCAATGCCGAAGGCTGCGTTGGCCTTTTCGACCAGCGCGGGATCCAGCTTGAGGTCTTTTACAACAGCGTCCTGTGTGCCGAGCAGTTTCCGACGCGTAGCATCGAGCGTGGCGGCGTCCGGTGCCACGACTTTGATGCCGGCCTTCTTCATGACTTCCAACGACTCCGCTTGGCTCTCCGCCATCTCTTTGCGCCAACCGTCGATCTTGGCAGCCCATAGCTCGGTGACCACCTTCTGCAGGTCGGGTCCGAGCTTCTTCCAGAAGGCTTCGCTGGCCATCGGGATGTACTGGGCGAAGAACTGATAGTCTTGCAGAGAGAACTTCACCCCCGAATCCCAGAGCTTGGCCGACTTGACGCTTTCGTTCGTGGTGAACAAAGCGTCGAAGGTGCCTTGGCTGAGCGCCAGCGGTACGTCCGGCCAGGCCGTGAAGTTCGGCACACCCTCGAAGAAGCGCACGCGAATCATCTGTCCGGCGCCGCCCGAGGTGCGGATCTTGAGGCCTTTGAGGTCGTCGGGACCGTTCAGCGGCTTGCTGGTCGAGAAAGTGTGGGCGGCGCCAAGGTCGAGCCATTTGCCGATGACATGGATGCCGAGCTTCTTCTCGAGCATGGCGTTGAGCTGCTTGCCGACATCGCCATCGATCACCCGATATACCTCGGCAGCGCTCCTGCCGTAGAACGACGGCATCTGGGTGATGTCGAGATTGGCCTCGATACCCGTCAGGTTCCACGGCCCGGGGACAGCCATCTCGGCGCCACCTTGGCGCAGCGCCTTGCCGACATCCCGATCCCGGAACAGCTGCGCGGAATGGAAGACCTCGACCTTGATCTTGCCGCTGGCGACTTTTTCCAATTCTTGGGCAAACGCGGTCATCTGCATGGTCCGCGTGTGCGTGGCCGAGGTGTCGAGCGACAAGCGCATCTTGAGCGGCTCTTGGGCGCGCAGCAGTGCCGGTGCGGCAGCAATGGCAAAGGCGCCGCCGCCCAACATGGTCCTTCTCAGCATCCCTTCCTCCCTGGCTCGGTTGTCGTCCAAGAGACGTTTTCCCGTCCTACATTCCGTAGAGATCCGCCTTGTTGAGCACAGTGTTGCGCAGGATGCGAATCGAGGCAACGTCGACCATGACGCCGTCGACATTGATGGCGCCGAGACCCTGCGCTTCGGCCTCGGCGTAGGCCTTCTCGAGCTTGCGTGCCCGCGCCACGTCCTCGGGCTTGGGCGAGTAGATCTCCAGGGCATGGTCGATCTGCGAGGGGTGGATCGCCCATTTGCCGACGCAGCCCAGGATCATCGAGCGGCGGCATTCTTCGCGATAGGCCTCGGGATTGCGGAAGTCGGCGAACGGTCCGTCGACCGGATCGATGCCGGCGGCGCGGCAGGCCATCACCAGGCGGAACCGGGCATAGTGCCAGAGGTCGCCGGGATACCCGTCGTTGGTGCCGACGTTCTTGTTGGTGACTCCCATCGAAGCCGAGAAGTCGCCCATGCCGAACACCAGGCACTCCAGGCGCGGCGTCGAGCGGGCGATGGCGTCGACGTTCTGCATGCCCTCGACCTCTTCGATCAGGGCTTCGAGACCGATGCGGCGCCCGAGCTTCAGCTTCCTCTCGAGCTGATGCAGGAGCTTGTCGGCGAACAAGACATCGGCCGGCGTCATCACCTTGGTCATCATGATGGTGTCGAGATGCTCGCCGGCGCCCTCGACGACCTCGATGATGTCCTCGAACGCGTACTCCGTCGTGAGATCGTTGATGCGCACGCAGCGCGTCTTGCCGGTCCAGTTCAGCGTCTTGAGGGCCTGCACGATCTTCTTGCGGGCGTCGCGCTTCTGGCTCGGCGCGACGGCGTCCTCGAGGTCGAGGAAGACGTGGTCGGCCTTCGACTCGGCCGCCTTCTGCATCATCTTTTCGCTCGAACCTGGCGTGGAAAGTTGCACGCGGCGTGCGCGGCGCGGACGGTCGGTCATTGCATGTCTCCTCAGACGACGATCTTCTCGGCCCGCAGCCGCGCGATTTCCGCGCCGCCCAGACCGAGGGTGGTGAGATACTGGTCGGTATGCTCGCCCAGCAAGGGGGCGCGATGGCGCACGCGACCGGGTGTCTCGCTCATCTTGATGGCGACGCCGGCGACCTTCATCTCGGGGTCGATGCCGGGATGAGGCACCGACACGACCATGTCGCGGGCGGCGAAATGGGGATTGGCGAAGACATCGCGCACGTCGTTGACCGGCGCGAACGGCACCTGGCCGCCGAGATGGGTGAGCAGCTCCTGCTTGGTGTGTTGACGGGTGAAGATGGCGACGGCCGCGATGATTTCATCCTGATGCGCACGGCGATCCTGCACGGTCGACAGGCGCGGATCGCTCGCCATGTCCGGCCGACCGATCAGCCGGCACAGCACGGGGAAGTGGGTATCGGCATGGGCGGCGATGGTGACGTGGCCGTCCTTGGCCGGGAACATGCCGAACGGGCAGAGCAGGGGATGGTGGTTGCCTTCCGGCACCGGAACGCCGCCAGTGTAGGCGTGCTGATGCACGATGCGCTCGCACATCGACAGGATGGCATCGACCATGCCGACATCGACGAATTGGCCTCCGCCGGTCTTGTGCGCGCGCAGGATGGCGCTGACGATGCCGACGGCGCACATGGTGGCCGGCATCAGATCGCCGACGCCCGGGCCGACCTTCATCGGCGTGTCCTGGTCGGGACCGGTGATCGCCATGACGCCGCCGAACGCCTGCGCCACCACGTCGTAGGCCGGCCAGTCGGTATAGGGGCTTCTGCCGGTCCGCCAGTCGCCGAAGCCGCGGATTGTGGCGTAGACGAGTTTGGGGAAGCGCTGATGCAGGTTCTCGTAGCCGAGCCCCAGGCGATCCATGACGCCGCCGCGGTAGTTCTCGACGATGGCATCGGCGCCCTCGCACAGTCGCAGCACCAGGTCACGGCCTTCCGGTCGCTTGAGGTCGATGGCGATCGACTTCTTGTTGCGGTTGACCGAGGCGAAGTAGCCGCCGAAGGCCTTCAGCTTGTCATCGGGATGGTAGGGGCCGACGATGCGCGTGTGGTCGCCGTCGAGCGGCTCGACCTTGATGACCTCCGCCCCTTGGTCGGCCAGCAGCATGGTGCAGAACGGGCCGGCCAGCATCTGGGTCAGATCGACGATGCGCACGCCGTCGAGCGCGCCGGCAGCGTCTCGGCTCACTTGTCTCCCCAATGGCTGCGACGCTTGATGAGCACGGTGCGTTCGCCCTCGAAGATGTGCTTGTCATCCTGATTCACACCATAGTGCTTGAAACGCACGATGCCGGCATCGGGCTGGCCGGCATCCTTGGTTTCCAACACTTCGCTGTAACAGTATAGCGTATCGCCGTGATAGAGCGGCCCCTTCAGCCGAATCTTGTCCATGCCGAGCTCTGCCAAGGCATTCTCGGCAGTGTCCTCAGCGGCGAGGCCGATGCACATCGAGATCGTCACGCCACCGAATCCCAGCCGCCGGCCGTAGGACATCGACTGGGTCAGGTGCTCGTTGAAGTGCGCCTCGGCGGTGTTCATGGTGACGTTGGTGATCCACACCTGCTCCAGCGGCTCGACGGTCTTGCCGCGGGCATGCTTCAGCACGTCACCGACCTTGAAGTCCTCGAAGTAGTTGCTTCTGCCGGTGAAGGTGGAGACGTTCATCAATTCCTCCCGCGGCCGAGCAGGCGGTCGGAGATGATGCGTTTCTGGATCTCCGATGTGCCTTCGAAGATCTTGGTCAGCCGGGCGTCGCGCCAGTGCCGTTCGACGGCATGCAGTGTCGTGTAACCCGCGCCGCCATGGATCTGGATGCCCTCACTGCATACCCGCTCGGCCATCTCCGAGGCGAACAGCTTGGCCATCGAAGCCTCCTTGTCGCAGCGCTGGCCGGTGTCGATCTGCTCGCAGACGAAGTAGTTGAGCTGGCGGGCCGCTTCGATCTGGGTCGCCATCTCGGCGATCTTGAAGCGGATGGCCTGAAACTCGCCGATCGAGCGGCCGAACTGACGCCGGTCGTTGGCGTACTTGATCGAATCGTCGAGCGCGCCTTGGGCGAGCCCGATGGCACGGGCCGCGGTATGGGCGCGCGCCGTCTCGAGGCCGGAGGTGGCGTAGTAGAAGGCCTGCCCTTCCTCGCCGATCATGTCGGAGGCGTCGACGCGGAAATTGTCGAAGGCGAGTTCCCAGGTCTTCCAGCCGAAATAGCCGATCTTCGGAATTGGCGCGCCGCTACAGCCCTTGGGCAGCTCGCCACGCTTCTTCTCGACGAAGAACATCGACAGGCCCAAATGACGCTTGCCAGGAGGCGGGTCGGAGGTGCGGGCGATAATGATGATGAAGTCCGCGCCGTCGGCGAAAGTACACCAGTATTTGTTGCCACTGATCAGATAGCTCGAGCCGTCCTTCTTGGCGCGGCAGGAGATGTTGGCGATGTCGGATCCGGCATTGGGTTCCGACATGGAGAAGGCGCCGAGGAACTCCCCCTTGGCCATGCGCCGCAGATGGCGGTCCTTCTGCTCCTCGCTCATCATGTGCGCGCCGATCAGCAGATTGCCGCGGGCGATGAGCGAGGCGACGCTCATCCAGCCGCGCGACAGCTCCTCGGTGACAAGACAATACTCGAAGCAGCCGAGGCCCAAGCCGCCGTACTTCTCGGGGATCAGGATGCCGAAGTAGCCGAGCTCGGCCATCTTGTCGCGCAGTTCCATCGGGATGTCGCCCTTTTCCGGGTCGAGCTTGTTGGCGACCGGCAGGACTTCGTTGAGGGTGAACTCGCGCGCCTGTTCCTGGATCAGACGGCGCTCTTCGGTGATGTACGGCATTTACGCGTTCCTGAGACGGACGAGGTTGGTGCGCTTGAACTCGATGACCAGTTCTTCGCGCTGGTTGAAGCCCTTGGTGAGCCAAGTGACGATGCCGAACCCTTTGTGGGAATCCGACAGCCGCCGGTCGAGCACCGTCGATTCGGCGCGGAGCGAATCGCCGGGGTAGACCGGGCGATGATAGGTGAGCTCGTTGACGCCGAGGAACGGTCCGCCGCCTTCGCTCAGATCCTCGACCGTGAGGCCGAACACCGTGGTGAACACCAGCAACGGGTTGGCGACCAGGCCGGGATGGCCGTGCGCTCGGGCATACTCGGCGTTGTAGTAGTGCGGATTGAAGTGCAGCGTCAACGTCGAGAACAGGGTGCTTTCCGCTTCGGTGATGGTGCGGCCCCAGTGATGCTTGAAGATCCGCCCAGGCTCGAAGTCCTCGTAGCGATTGCCTTTCGGGACCAGTCGCGCGCGCGTCCTGAAGTCGTCCGCCATTCTCTCTCCTCGATCGTGAGCCAGAGGGCTAGCTCCTTGTCGCAGCCCTCGCCAGTTCGCCGACATCGTCGAGCGTCTCGACGCGCTCGATCGCATCGTGCAGGCGGCGCGTGGCAGCGGCGCCGAGCACCGGCGTGGCCAAGCTGTCGAACTTGGTCTCGATGGCCTGACGCTGCCTGGCGATGTCGGCCCAGGGGATTCCCGAGTCGTGTCGCGCCTCCAAAGTCGTTCCGTCGTCGAGCTGAATCGCCATTTCGGCGACCGAATGCTCCCAGTTCGGCTTGAACTCGATCGACATTTTGTCACGCAGGGCCTTCATCCGCGGCTCTTGGGTGCTGGCGCCGTCATAGGAGGCCAATGCGGCCGTATCGACGCCGTTCAACGCCATGGCCACGGTCTGGCGCAGCGAGAACTTGGCTTCCAGGCCGCTGGTCGGATGGGCGATGTTGCATACTTTGTCGGCGCCGGAATCGATCCTGAGCAGGATCTTCTTCACGCGCTCGGGCGGAAAGTTGCTCCGCAGGCGGATTTCCCGGGCGCATTCGATCGGCGCATGGGTGAGGTAGCAGGCGGCATGGTACTTGAAGAGGTTGTTGCGCAGATGCCAGCCGGCCGGAGGCTCGCCGAGGGCTGCGTCGACATTGAGGTCGTCGCTTTGCGACGAGGCGAAGCCCTGATCGCATTCCAGGACGTCGCCGCGCGCCGTAAAGCCCCTGGCTGCCAGACGGGCCGCGCGCAGGCCATGCTCCGACGCGGTGCCAGCGTGCAAAGGCTTGCACATGGTGCCGAAGTTGGACTTCAGGCCGGCGGCTTGAGTGGCGGCGATGCCAAAGGCCGTGGCGAGTTGCCGGTCGCTCAAGCCCAGCATGCGGCCGGCTGCAGCCGCCGCGGCGAAGGACCCGACGGTACCCGTGACGTGAAAGCCCTTTTGGTAGTGGCTTGGGGCGACCAGCCGGCCGACGCGGCCCGAGGTCTCGTAGCCGGCGACGAAGCTTTCGATGAACAACCGCCCGGAGGCCTTGGTCTGCTCGCCCAGGGCGAGCAGGGCGGGGACCACGGTCACTGTCGGATGGCCGCCCATGGCGAAATTGACGTCGTCGTAGTCCAAGGCATGGCTTGCCGCGCCATTGATCAACGCAGCGGCCGATGGCGTGACCGTCTCGCCGCGGCCGATCAGCGACGTCGAGCCCTTCGAACCATCCTCCAGTGCCTCCCGCACCAGGATGTCGGTCAGTTCTTCCTGGGCCCCTGCCAAGGTGACGCCGAACCAGTCGAGCAGACATTGCTTGGTACGCTCGATGAGGTCGTCTGGAAGATCGTGCCATGCAAGCCCGACGGCACGGCGGGCAATCTCGGCGGTGACTTGAAAGGCGGCCATGGTGCTTCCTCGAAGGCTCGGGCCGAAGTGTCGGACAGCGCATGCAGCGTTGTCCATATCTCGGAGCAGGCGAGTAGGCCGTGCCGCACTACTTCCGCGCAACGATATGGAAGATGTGCCAATGCTTGGCGTTGCCGCGCGGCGTGACGCCGCCGGCCTCCTCTTCTTCGAACATTTCGACGGTGAGACCCTGCAGCAGGGCGAGTGCCTCATCGCGGGCGACGAACGTCATGCCTGGACGGCCGAGCCAGGAGTCGCGCGGGCCGTACCATTGACCGCTGAATCGCCCGCCCGCCGGCAAAGCCTCGCGGATGCGGCTCCACAGGCGGCGGAAGGCATCCGGTTCGCAAAGCGGCATGGCGAAGCTCGAGTTGACCAGGCTGATGCCCAAGGGCAACGGCACTTCCTCGAAGCGTGCCACAATGGGGGTGAGTTCGATCCCCTCAGGCAAGGCGCGGGCCTGGAGCTGGCGCAGCGCTTCGGGTTCGGAATCGACGGCTACGACGCGCCAGCGGCGGCGCAGCATTTCGATGACGTCGCGGCCATCGCCGCAACCCAAATCGACGGCAAGTGCTTTCAACGGCGTCGCGCCGAAGGCGTCGAGTGCCGCCAGCAGCGTGCGACGCGGCGGCCGATCCCGCAGCTTCCGGTAATAGGCCGACCAGGAGGCGGACTTATCTTCCGTCATGCGCTCGTTCTCAGGGGCGCGCGCTTGTGGGCGGTCGCATCGTGTGATCGTATGCCTGGCCAACAACAAAAAACACCACGTCCAGGGAGGAATCAATGAAGCGGTTGGCATGCCTTGCCATCATCGCAGCGCTTGCCTTCGCGCCGGCGGCACGCGCCGACATGAAGGCTCTCGAGGAAGCCGCCAAGAAGGAAGGCGAGCTCACATGGTACATCGCGCACTACACATCCGAGGGCGCGGAGGAGCTCGGAGCGGAGTTCACCAAGCTGTACGGCGTCAAAGTCAACGTCGTGCGCACCACTGCGCAGGTCGCATACCAGCGTCTGCTGCAGGACCTCAAGAACAACCAGACGATTTGCGACGTCTTCTCGTCGACCGATGTCGGCCACTTCGTACGTCTGTCCGCCGAAGGCCGGTTCGAGAAGTACGTGCCTGAGAACGCTTCGAAGATCCTGCCGGCCTTCCGGAACTTCGATCCTGCCGGCTTCTACCATACGACCTCGGCGGGTCTTGTGGTGATCACCTACAACACCGCCAAGGTGAAGGCCGAGGATGCGCCGAAGAAGTGGCAGGATCTTCTCGACATCAAATGGAAGGGCAAGGTCTCGACCGGTCATCCCGGCTTCTCGGGCTATGTCGGCACCTGGGTTCTCACCATGAAGAACCTCTATGGCTGGTCGTACTTCGACAAACTCGAGAAGAACAAGCCGCAGATCGGCCGGTCGATCAACGATACGGTGACCGCTCTCAACGCCGGCGAACGCCAGGTCGCAGCCGGCGCCGACGGCTCGACGCTGTTCAGCGCCGCGCGCGGCAATCCGCTGGCGGTGTCCTACCCCAGCGACGGCTCGGTGCTGATCATCGCGCCATCGGCGATCATGAAAGGCAGCAAGCGTCCCGCTGCCGCCAAGCTGTTCATGGAGTATCTCAATTCCGTCGAGGCGGCGAAGATCAACGCCAAGCACTTCGCCGTGCCGCTTCGCCCCGAAGTGCCGGCACCGGCCGGCGCCAGGCCGCTGTCGGAGGTCAAGACGATCCGTCCGACCGTCGCCGAGATCAGCAAGGGCATCCCTGAGGTGATCGAGCAGTGGCGCGACACGTTCGGCAACTGAGTCCGGCGCGGCGGGCCGAGGGTGCGCAACCGGCATGACCGTGGCGGTACCGGCTCTCGTCACACCGCAGGCGCCCCGGCGCCTGCTGTCTTTCGATTCGACCTGGCTGTTGTGGATCGCGATCATCGCGGTCCTGCTGTTCCTGGTGGTGAGTCCGTTCGTCTATCTGGTCATCACCAGCTTCACGGCGGAGCGGACCGGCGAATTCACTTTCGCGAACTACGCGGCCGCCTATGGCCGGGCGCGCTACATCGATGCATTGGTGAACTCGCTCAAGCTCGGGGCTGCCGCCGCGGCGCTGGCGGGGCTGTTTGCCGTTCCGTTGGCCTGGGCCGTGGCGCGCACCGACATGCCGGGTCGCGGGCTGACACGCATGCTGGTCCTCGCGACTTTCATCACTCCGCCTTACACCGGCGCCGTCGCCTGGATTCTTTTGGCCGGCCCCAACGCCGGCTGGCTCAACCGCTTTTATGTGCTGCTAACGGGCGCCGAGGCCGGGCCCCTCAACATCTACAGCTTTCCCGGCCTGGCGCTGGTCATCGCCCTCTATTCCTTTCCCTACATCTTCATCTTCACCACGGCGGCCCTCGAGCTGGTGTCGTCGGAGATGGAGGATGCCGCCAACATCCTGGGGGCAGGCGCCTGGCGGACCATGCGCCGCGTGACACTGCCGTTGGCGCTGCCGGCGATCCTTGGTGGATTGATCATCTGCTTTCTCGAGGCGATCGCCCTGTTCGGGTCGCCGGCGATGATCGCCATTCCGGCGCGCTTCAATGTGGTGACGACGCAACTCTTCCAGTTCTTCGGCAATCCGGTCCGGGTCGAGGTGGCGGCGGCCTATGCCATGCCGCTGCTGGGCGTCACGATCCTGCTCATCCTGATTCAGCGCTTGATGACGCGGCGCAAGGGCTTTGTGGCGCTGACCGGCAAGGGTGGCGAACGGCGGCCGATCCAGCTCGGGCCATGGCGCTGGGCGATGTTCGGCTACGCCATGTTCGTGGCCGCGTTGGCGGTGTTCTTGCCCTACTTGTTCCTCATCCAGGCGGCCTTTGCCAAGGCCTGGGGAAGGGGCTTCGGCCTGGAAAACCTGTCGCTGCGGAACTTTCACTTTGTGCTCTTCGAGCATGGGACGGCCGCCAAGTCGGTGATCAATTCCTTCCTCTACGCCGGCGTGAGCGCCACAGCCGTGGTGATCCTGACTCTGGGCGTCGCCTATATCGTGACGCGCCGGTTGGTGCCGTTCGGCGGCGTGCTGGGCTTCCTGTGCATCGCACCGTTCGTCATCCCGGGCATCGTGCTGGCGATCGGCTTCTACGCGGCCTATGCTCCGCCGCCGCTGGCACTGTACGGCACGGCGTTGATCCTGATCCTCGCCTTCACGACGCGCTTCCTGCCGATCGGCTATGTCAACGCCAGTGCCGCGTTGCGCAGCCTGAATCCGGAGATGGAGGAGGCGGTGAGGGTGTTGGGTGGTAGCCGGCTTACCGCGTTGCGCCGGGTCGTGGCGCCGCTTCTGAAGCGCAGCCTGCTCGGCGCCTGGCTTCTGATCTTCATTCCGGCGACGCGCGAGCTTTCGGCGGCGATTTTTCTTTACGGCCCAAACACCAAGGTGGCCTCGGTCATGATCTTCGATATGAGCGAGGAAGGGAATTTCGAGTATCTTTCGGCTCTGGCGCTCATTCTGCAGGTGCTGACGCTGCCGCTGCTGTGGATCGGCCAGAAAGCATTGGGCAAGGATTTCATGCTGAGACGCGACGCGACATGAGCAAGCTCGTCCTGAAGAACATTGCCCGCCGCTATGGGGCCGTCGAGGCGGTCGCCGATTTCTCGCTCGAGCTGGGACAAGGCGAATTCGTGTCGCTGCTCGGCCCGTCGGGCTGCGGCAAGACCACGACCTTGCGGATGATCGCGGGATTCGCGCCGCCATCCGCCGGGTCGATCGAGATGGACGGCCGGCACATCTCCTCGCCCAGCTCGGTGGTGCCGCCGGAGAAGCGGCGCATGTCGATGATCTTCCAGAGTTACGCCATATGGCCGAACATGACGGTGGCCGAGAACGTCGGCTTCGGGCTGCAGGTGCGCAGGCTCGGCCGAGCCGAGATCGACCGCAAGGTCGATGCCATTCTCGACATCGTGCAGATGCGCGGCCTCAAGGGACGCTATCCGGCCGAGCTGTCGGGCGGTCAGCAGCAGCGCGTGGCGTTGGCCCGCGCGATCGTGGTCGAACCGGAAGTGCTGCTGCTCGACGAACCACTCAGCAATCTCGACGCCAACCTACGCGAGGAGATGCGTTTCGAGATCCGACGCCTGCATGACGAATTCAAGATCACGACCGTCTACGTCACGCACGATCAGTCGGAAGCAAT
>VGCQ01000104.1 GCA_016870055.1 Alphaproteobacteria bacterium
CGCGCAGGGCGCGGCTGAGTTCCTGACTAGGCGTGCGGTCCTCCAGGGCCAGCGGCCCACCGTCGCACGGTATGAACTGCAGGCGACCGCCGAGATCGCGCACCAGGCCGCGCAGCCGAATGGTGCCCGGCGGCAACGCCGGCCGCGGTTCGGCCGCGGCCGGCGACGGCGCGAGCGGCAACACAGGCTGTGAGCCGACCGACGGCACCGGTACCGCAGCTGCACCGCCCCGGGTCAGCGGCGTCGGCGCCGTTCGCGCAGCGAGGCCCGGCAAGGCGTAGAAGAACAATGGTCGCTCCGATTGGTCGAGCAGGCAGACCAACTGTGTCTCGAAAGGTGGGCGATTGCGGTAGGTGAGCCGGCCGCGTAGCGTCACCGCCGCCGCCACGGCCTGATTGCCGACTTTGCCCTCGAATCGCTCCAGCGCCGGCGGCGGAAACTCCAGTGCCGTGACTAGGTCGACCGACGTGTCGAGCTTGCGATACTGCGCTTGGCCAAAAGCAGCACATTGCAGAGCGAGTTGACTCTGCGCCGCAGCAGGAAATGACACCGCGAGAGTGAGCCCGGTGAACGAAAGAACAAATGCGGCGCGCATGGCGAGGCTAGGATAGCCAGCGCTTGCGCCTCTTGTAATGCTTGGTGTCGCGATAGGATTTGCGCGCGCCGCCGTCATTGAGGCCGAGATAGAACTCCTTGATATCGGAGTTGGTGCGGAGCTTCTCGGCAGGCCCTTCGAGCACGATTCGGCCATTTTCCATGACATAGCCATGATCGGCGACGGCCAATGCCATTGTGGCGTTCTGCTCGACCAGAAGGACCGAGAGCTTCTCCTGCTTCACCAGACGGCCGACGATGCCGAAAATCTCTTCGACCAGCATCGGCGCCAGTCCCAGCGACGGCTCGTCGAGCAACACGACCTTGGGCTGGCTCATCAGGGCGCGGCCGATCGCCAACATCTGCTGCTCGCCACCCGACAGATAGCCCGACACCTGGTTACGGCGTTCCTTGAGGCGCGGGAAATATGAATAGACCAGGTCGATGCCCTGCTTCACGGTGGGCGTCGTCTGGACATGGCCGCCGGCGACCAAATTCTCCTCGGTAGTCAGGTTCTCGAACACACGGCGGCCTTCGAACACCTGCACGAGGCCGAGTCGCGTCACGTCATGGGCCCGCATACCGTCGATACGGCGATCGGCGAGCTGCACGGTACCCTTGGTGACTTCTCCGCGCTCGCTGCGCAGGACCCCGGAAATGGCCTTCAAAGTCGTCGTCTTGCCCGCGCCGTTGGCCCCCAAGAGCGTCGTGATGGCGCCGTCACCGACATCGATCGACACGCCCTTCAGCACCAGGATGACGCGGTCGTAGACGACCTCGATGTTGTTGATCGCTAGCATAGGAAAATCCCACGACAGTGCGGGCGGCGATTGCTCGCCGCCCGCCCGCCGTTCGGTTGTTCAGGACTTCGAGGCTTCCGCCGCGAGGTGCTTCTGGATTACGTCGCGATAGCCCTGGAACCAGTCCTTGACCTTGACGAGCTTGCCGCCCTGCACTGTCCAGATCTGGACCCAACCGCCACCTTCATGGTCGGCCGGTGTGATTTCCATCGGCGGCACGAGGCCACCCAAGGTGAAGCCCTTGATCGACTCCATGCCTCTCTTGACTTCTTCGGAGTTGGGCGTGCCGCCGCCTTTGGCTTTGATGGCGTTGCGCAACGCTTCGACGTGCAACGCTGCAATGAACACGCCACGATTATAGTAGACGGTCGAGTCCATTTCCTTGGGCGGGTTTTTGCCCTGCGCCTTGTACATGGCCTCGATATCTTTGATCACCTGGAAGTCCTTGCCGACTCCGGCGAACTGGATGGTGTTGTAGCCTTCGGCAACGCCCCAGCCGCCGGCGGCAATGATGTCGGATTCGGCGCTTGCCCAGACCAGGCCGACCACCTTGCTGAGCGGGAAGCCCTTGCCCTTCAGCTCCTTGATCGACACCGACGGCGAACGGCCGAACAGGTGACTGATGATGAAGTCCGGCTTGAAACGGCCGGTAATGTCGAGGATTTGCGCACCCATCTCGAGACCGGGCGCCGGCACCGCGAAGGTACGCATCTCAAAGCCTTCCGACTTGGCGAGATCTTCGAGGATGGCCAGCGGTTCCTTGCCTGCCGGGTTGTCATAGAAGATGTAGGCGATCTTCTTGCCCTTGAGGTTTCCTCCCAGTCGTTCCTTGGCGAACGCAACTGCGGCGCCGCCTTGTGACCAGTAACTGGCAGCGATCGGGAAGGCATATGGGTAGCGCTTGCCGTCGGCCGCCGCGGCGGTGCCGAAGCCTGGTGAAGTGCCGAGAATCTTGTCTTCCTCGAGCTTCTTGTTCAGCGCCGCCATTTGCGGCGTGCCGTACACTCCCTCGAGGACGGCACCTTCCTTCTTGAAGCGCTCGTGCGCCTCGATGGCCGGCGGCACTTTGTACTCGTGGTCGATCTCGAGGACCTTGATCTTGTGGCCCTCGACGCCGCCCTTGCTGTTGACCAGGGCGATGTAGTCCTGGTAGCCGGGACACAGTACCGTCCCGACGTTCGCCGTCGGCCCCGTACGATCGCATTGCAAGCCGAACACGACTTCCTTCTGGGCGAAGGCTTGTCCTGCGCCCAACGCCAGGGTCGCGGTCGTTGCCGCCACCCCTAGCCAACTCCTCACGAACCTCGTCATGGGTTCCTCCCTTTGCAACAATGCCCCACTCTAATACGAGAAGGGCCAAACCCGGAAATAGCTCCGGATATTCCTCCACAATCGATTGAGCCCTTCCGGCTCGACGATCAAGAAGAAGATGATAAGCCCGCCGAACACACCCAACCGCAGCCCGGAGATGACATTTGCCATCTCCGCCGCTGTGAAAAACAGCGAGCCGACGTTCTCCATCAGGATACGGATGACGATGGGCAGAAGTGTGACGAAAACCGCGCCTAAGATTGATCCCAGCACGGAACCCAGCCCGCCGATGATGATCATGGCAAGGTAGTCGATCGACACGATGAGCTGGAACTGCTCGTAGTTGGCGATGCCGAAGTAGTAGGTGTAGAGCACGCCGCAGACGCCGGCATAGAACGACGAGATGGCGAAAGCGAGCAGCTTGTAGCGGTAGATGTTGATACCGATGATCTCCGCCGCGATGTCCTGGTCGCGCACCGCCACGAACGCCCGGCCGATGCGGCTACGCACCAGGTTTAGGGTCGCCACGATCGCCAGCACAGCGAAGAACAGCAAGAAGAAGTAGAGCCGTCCCTGGGTATCGAAACTGAAGCCGAGCAGGCTTGGCCGGCCGACTTCGATGGACGCTTGCGCACCGCCCGAGATGGCGGGCACGCGGTTGATCGTCCATTCGATGATGAGCTGGCCCGCCAGCGTGGCAATCGCCAGGTAGAGTCCCTTGATGCGCAGGCTCGGCATGCCGACCACGACGCCGATCAACGCTGCCATCAAGCCGCCCGCCGGCAGCGTCAACCAGAACGGCAGGTCGAGCTTCACCGCGAGATTTGCGGCAGTGTAGGCCCCGACCGACATGAAGGCGCCATGGCCGATCGAGATCTGACCGGTATAGCCCACTAGGATGTTCAATCCCAACGCGCCCACGATGGCGATGAAGATCAGGTTCAGGATCGACAGGTAGTATTCGTGCACGGTGAACGGCACGATGCCTACGAAGATCACGCCGAGCGCGATGATCGTCCACTTGGCGATCGGCAGTGGATAGAGCGCCATGTCGGCGCCGTAGGTCGTCTTGAAGACTCCGGACTCGCGGTGAAACATGGTTTACACGCGCTCGATCTGACGGCGACCGAAGATGCCGTATGGCCTGATCATCAGGACGAGGATCATCAGGACGTAGGGTGCGAAGTCCTTGGTGCCGCCGCCGACATAGGGGTCGAGATAGCCCGCCGCCAGGCTTTCGACGATGCCGATGATCAATCCGCCAATCAGCGCGCCGCCGATCGAATCCAGCCCGCCGAGGATCACCACTGGAAAGACCTTCAAGCCGACCAGGGCGAGTTGCACGTCGACGCCCAGCATGCTGCCCCAAATCACGCCGCCTAGCGCCGAGACGATGCCGGCCATCGCCCAGGCCAGCGCGAAGTAACGCTCCACGTTGATGCCCATGGCCTGCGCGACCTGCTGATTGTCGGCGACGGCGCGCATCGCCACGCCCATGCGGCTCTTCTTGAAGAACCAACTGAAGACCACGAAAAACAGGACCGCGACGACGGCGCCCAAGGCCTGGATCGGCGGCAGGGTTGCCGGCCCCAGATGGATCGGTTCGTCACCGATCGGCAGTGGCAGGGCGCGTGTCTCGATGCCCAGGACCAGCGGTCCCCATCCGCGCAACACGGCGGCGACACCGATCGTCGCCATGATGACCGCCACCACCGGCCGACCGAGCAAGGGTCGCAGCACGACCTTCTCCAGTCCGAAGCCGAAGCCGATCATCACCATCACCACGACGGCAATAGCCGCGATCAGCGGTGACTGAAAGCCGAGCACCGTGACCACGATCATGCCGGCCAGCATGACGAATTCGCCCTGGGCGAAGTTGATGGCGTCGGTCGCCTTGTAGACCAGCACGAAGCCCAGTGCGATCAACGAGTACATCAACCCGATCGAGGCACCGCTCATCAGCAGAGCGAACGCAAATTCCAGATCTTCCCGCATCCGAGTCTCTCCCTCAGGCTGCCCGGCGTACGGGCTCTGCCGACGCGATATCGTGGATGGTGATGGTCGAGTTCAAGGTCGACTTGCGGCCGTCCTCGAAAGTGATTTCCATGGTGACATCGACCGACTTGGCGCCGCCGTAGAACGCTTCGATGACCGGGGCGTATTTCTCGGCGACGAAGCGCCGGCGCACCTTGCGCGTGCGCGTCATTTCGGCGTCGTCGGCATCGAGTTCCTTGTTGAGCAGCAGATAGCGCTTGACCTGTTGGACATCGGGCAAGGTCGCATTGGCCTTGGCGATCTCGGTCCCGATCATCCCCGCGACCTCGGGCTTGCGGCTGAGGTCCATGAAGCTCGTGTAAGCAAGGCCCTGCTTCTCCGCCCAGGTTCCAGCCGTCTGCATGTCGATGGCGATCATGGCCACGACAAACGGCCGCTGATCGCCGAACGCCACCGCTTCGCGGATGAAGGGGCTGAATTTCAGCTTGTTCTCGATGAATTGCGGCGCGAATGCCGAACCGTCCGAGAGCTTGCCGACATCCTTGGCTCGGTCGATGATGACCAGGTGGCCCTGCTTGTCGAAGAAGCCGGCATCACCTGTCTTCAACCAGCCGTCTTCGGTCACCGTATCGCGCGTCACGTCGTCCTGCTTGAAGTAGCCTTTGAAGACGTTGGCTCCCTTCAGGAGAACTTCGCCGCGATCGTCGATCTTGACCTCGATACGGGGAATTGGTCGGCCGACCGTGTTGGGGTTGGCTTCCGCGTCGGCCTGGCAGGCAATCAGCGCCGAAGCCTCGGTGGCGCCGTAGACCTGCTTGAGGTTGATTCCGAACGAACGGAAGAAACGATAGGTGTCGGGGCCGAGCGGTGCGCCACCGGTATAGCACCACCGCGCCCGGCGCAGTCCGAGCTGATCGCGCACCGGGCCGTAGACCATGAATTCGCCAAGCGACAGGCCGAGCCGGTCCGCGAGCGACAGGTTCTTGCCGTCGCTACGCTTCAGCTCGCAACGCTCGGCAAGACTACGGAAGCATTCGAACATCCATCGTTTCAGCGGCGAGGCATCACTGCCCTTGACCTGCATTAGGGTCAGCATGTTCTCCCAAATGCGCGGCGGCGCCAGCATCACGTCGGGGCCGAGTTCGCGCAGGTCGCGCTGGACGGTTTCAGGACTCTCGGGGCAGTTCGCGGTCAGCCGACCGATCAGTGCCATGCCGAGCGTGAAGGCAGCGTCGCCGACCCAAGCCATCGGCAGATAGGACAGCCAGTTGTCACCGGCTTTGACATCGTTCACCTCGATGAAGGCCTCGGCCGTGGCAATCATGTTGCGGTGGCTGAGCATCACGCCCTTCGGGTTGCCCGTCGTGCCTGACGTGTAGGCGATCATCGCCGTGTCGTCGGCTTGGCCTTTGGCGGCCTCAGCCTCATAGAAGCCGGGGTTGGCTTGCCCGAAACGACGCCCCTCCTCGACGATGCTTTCGAACGACCGCAGGATCGGATCGTCGTAGAAGGTCAGCCCGCGCGGGTCGTCGTAGATGATCACCCGCAAGCAAGGCAATTGCGCCTTGAGCGACAGCGCCTTGTCGACTTGCTCCTGATCCTCGGCGACGATGATCGAGGTCTCGGCATGGTTCAGCACGTAGACCAGTTCGGAGGCGATCGAATCCTGGTAGACCGGCACCGACACACCTCCCAGCGCCTGGGCGGCGAGCTGCGCGAAATAGAGCTGCGGGCGATTGTCGCCGATCACCGACAGCTTGTCGCCGCGCTTGAAGCCGATGGCAGCCAGGCCGAGCCCCAGGTCGCGCACATTGTCGCGGTAGGCTTTCCAACTGTAGGTCCGCCAGACCCCCCGCGTCTTCTCGCGGATGCCGGCGCCGTTCGGATCTTGCTCGGCGTTGCGCTGCAGCAGCTTGGGTAGAGTGGCCGTCACTGCGCTGTCGACCAGACTCATGTTCGCTCTCCACCCTTGCCGGTGCCGAGGTAGGCTTGAATGACGACAGGATCGCGCTGCACTTCGTCGGGGGTGCCGGCCGAGATGCGACGCCCGCGGTCGAGCACGACGACCCGGTCCGAGATGTCCATCACGACACCCATGTCATGCTCGATCAGCACAACTGTGACGCCACGCTCCTGGTTCACGTCCAGGATGTAGCGCGCCATGTCCTCTTTCTCATCCTGGTTCATGCCGCCCATCGGCTCGTCGAGCAGCAACACGCGCGGTTCGAGCGCCAGAGCGCGACCAAGCTCGACTCGCTTACGCAGTCCGTAGGCCAGCGCCGCTGTCGGCTGCTTGCGCAAATCCTGCAGCTTGAGGAACTCGATGATCTCTTCGCAGGCCTCGCGGTGGGCGATGTCCTCCTTCTGGGCCATGCCCCAGTAGATGACGCTGCCGATCACGCCCGACTTCATTCGCACGTGACGTCCCAGCATCAAGTTGTCGAGGACGGTAAGGCCGCTGAACAGCGCGATGTTCTGAAAAGTCCTGGCAATCCCCAGCGCCGCAATGTCGCTCGGCTTCTTTTGGGTGATATCGGTGCCCTCGAGAACGACGCGACCATTGTCGGGTTTGTAAAACCCCGAAATCATGTTCAGGAGCGAGGTCTTGCCAGCGCCGTTCGGTCCGATGATCGACACGATGGCGCCGCGTGGTACCTCCAGGGAGACATCCTGCACGGCGACGACCCCGCCGAAACGCTTCGACACCCCCTCGACCACAAGTTGGCTATCGCCCTGCTGCGCTGCAATGCGCCGGGCGGATGTCGCCGCCATGAACCCTCCCAAAAACTTGCGTTTCTATGCTTATGTTGCGCGACATCATGCAGCCTTCGGTGGGCGAACGCAACAAATCTGCCTAGATTGGCAGGGCCTTTTGGAGATTCCCAATGCCGCGCCACGTCGTTTGCCTGAGCTTCGACCATGACCACCTATCCGGCTTCATTGCCCGTGGGCTGACGACGCCGACCGCCATATCTCGTGGCGAGTACGACATCGTGGTCATCCCGCGATTGGTCACGCTGCTCGACCGCTACGGCATCAAGGCCACCTTCTTCACGCCGGGCCACACCATCGACAGCACCCCCCAGGCCGTCATGTCCTATGTCGAGGCCGGCCATGAGCTCGGCCATCATGGTTGGACACACCGCCTGCCCGCCGCCCTGTCGCGTGACGAAGAAGAAGAGGAGATCGTACGCGGCAACCAATCGATCAAGCGCATCAGCGGCCAGACAGCCCGTGGCTATCGCTCTCCAGCCTGGGACTTGTCGCCACACTCCATCGAGCTGCTGCTGAAGCACGGCATTCGGTACGACAGTTCTCTCATGGGCCACGACTATGATTGCTATTTCGCCCGGCAGGGCGACGTAGCCGAGCTCAAGACGCCATTCGTGCGCGGCCGCGAGAGCACCCTGGTCGAGATGCCGATCAGCTGGTCGCTCGACGACTACCCGCACTTCGAGTACATGCGCAATCCCAACGGTTCGATTCAGGCTGGCCTGATGAACGCCGGCAACGTCCTGGAGAATTTTGTCGACGACTTCACCTATATGACTCGGGTCGCTCCCGATTTCGGCATTCTCACCTACACGTTCCACCCCCATGTGATCGGCCGCGGGCATCGCATGATGATGCTGGAACGTCTGATCCAGAAGCTCATCGAAGGTGGTGCTGTGTTCACGACCATGGAGGCGGCCATGCACGAATGGCTGGCGCGCCGACGCGCCGACCGCACGCAGGCAGCCGAGTAGCTCTAGGGGCCGACCGCGCCGCGGGCGACGCGAACCGCCCGGCAGATCGTGACCATCTTGCCAATGGCGTGGTCGACAAAGGCCGAGACAGCGGCCTCGATCTTGACCCTGTCGGGCGGCGGCCCGGTCGCGATCGCCTGCGCCAACCGTCGTGCCTGGTCGGCAGCCGACGCCCGATTGGCGGCTATGGCGCGATCGAGGGAACCGTCGGCGGCGGAGGGTATCATCGCCGCTTCCAAACGTTCCAAGAAGGCCGGCGCATGGGCAAGGTGGCGATACATGGAGGCTAGGATCAGCGGCTCGGGCCTGTCACCCAGCCTGTTCAGCCGCAGCACACGCTGCCACGTCTCGGCAGGAACATCCGCCTCGTCGGCAAGCTTGGGCAGGGTGACGTCCGGCGCCACAAGCCGCGGCCCCGCATGCGGCGGGCTTCCGACCGCGACATCGTCGCGCAGCCGGGCAACCAACGCGCCGAGGGCGAAGAGGTTGATGGCGTTCGAGTGATCGTAGCTCGCCAAGACGGCATCGACGCTTGGCGGCTCCACGCCGGTTAGCGACCCCAGCGTCGGCACCAACATGGCGGCGCGAAAGTCGATCACCGACCGATCGACGATACCGCGAAGATACAGCGGCTTCACGGCCGACCACGCCCATGGCAGGGCGCCGTCCAGCGTCGCGAGATGCCGCCACACCAAATTGACCACGCGAACGCCAACCGTTGCTCGGATGTCGGCGAACAACGCGGCGGTGTCCCCCGCCGCCGCCGCCTCCGCGACGGCGGGGAACGGCTGGCTCACTCCGCCGCCTGCTTGGAGTCCTGACCCAGGACGGTGAAGAACGAGGCCGACTTGGGCTGCTTGGGCAGTTCGACCAAACCTGCGTTCAAGCGGGCAAATCGCGCCTCCTTGCCGCGCACGATACGACCCTCATTGAGGCTCGGCATCGGATTGCGCGCGATCGGCACGGCATCGGCCGCCGTATACACGCAGATGTAGAGACCGCGCGAAGTATCGGCGCCGTTGGCGGCCGAGCCGTGCAGGAGCTTGGTGTGCATCAAGCAGACACTACCGGCCTTGCCGACGCACGGAACGGAGGCGGCCAATGCCCGTGTCTCCTCTTCGGCCGCCACAGCACCCGTGAAACGCTCGCCGTCGAACAGCGACAGCATCGGCCCCTTGTGGGAGCCGGGCACGACGGTAAGGCAGCCGTTGTTCTCGTCGATATCGTCGAGAAACAAGAGCGCCGTCACGACGTCGTCGTTGGTGTGAGGCGTGTAGGCGAAATCCTGATGGTAGGCGACCTCGGTCTTGGCGCCGGGCAGCTTGAGATTGATCTTGCAGTGGTGGAACTTCACGTCCGGCCCGACCAGGTCCGCCACCATGTCGACCGTGCGCGCGTCAAGCATGACCGCGCGGTAGGCCGCGGAGATGTCCGACGGATTGTTGATACGGCGCAGGGCGGGCTTCTCGGCACTGTGCTCGGCGCCCATGTCGAAGCGCGGCCGGCCGTCGATCGTCGGCGGTCCGAACGGCGCTTTGTGAGCGCGGCTCTCCTCGACCCAGGCCGCAATGTCGGCCTTCAGCGCGGTGAGCTGTCCGGGCGTCACGGCTCCTTCGACCATGAGAAAGCCGTCGCGCCAAAATGCATCGATCTGTTCGCGGCTGAGAACGGGCATCGTCGCCTCCTTCAACGTCCTTTGAACTGCGGCTTGCGCTTCTCCATGAAGGCTCGCCGGCCTTCGATATAGTCGTCGGAAGCGAAGCATTCCTTCACCAACGCAGTCGTGCGTCCGAAGTCGGGCTTGCCGTCGAGCCGGGTCAACTCCTCGATCGTGCGCTTGGCGGCGTGCATGGTGAGCGGGGCATTCTCGCCGATACGCCGACAGTAGTCGTCGATGAAGGCATCCAGCTCGGCATCTGCCACGACGCGGTTGATCAACCCCATGCCAAGCGCTTCTTGAGCGCTGAAGTGGCGGGCGGTAAAGAAGATTTCCTTGGCGTAGGCTGGTCCGACGAGATCCATCAACGTTTTCAGCCCGGCCGGCCGATAGCCCAGACCGAGCCGAGCTGCCGGAACACCGAACTTGGCGTTGTCCGAGGCGATGCGGATGTCACAGGTGAGCGACACAGCGAGCCCGCCGCCGATGCAGTAGCCGCGGATGCGGGCAATGGTCGGCTTGGAGCACTTGGCGAGCCGCGCATTCGCGACCTCACCGATCTTGTCGTAGTAAGCCACCTGCTCGGGCGTCGAACGCGCTTTCTCGAATTCCGATATGTCGGCACCCGAGACGAATGCCTTGTCGCCGGCGCCGGTTACGACGACGACGCGGATCGCCGGATCGTTCTCGAAATCGTCGAGAATGACCGGGATCGCTTCCCACATGTCGGTCGAGGTCGCGTTGTGCTTAGCCGGCTTGTTGAAGACGAGCTTGCCAACCGGCCCATGCTTCTCCGCGATCATGTTCGGCGTGGGACTGAGCATCGGAATTCTCCTACTCGCCGGATCTCGGGCCTGGAGGCCACGGTCCGGTAAAACTAGATGACGCCTCTTTGCCTGAAGCTCGCGATCGCAGCCGTGTCGTAGCCGAACTCTTTCAAGACGGCCTCGGTGTGCTCGCCTTGCTCGGGCGTCGCCGAGCGCATCTCGAACGGCGTGCGGCTCATGTTGATGGCCTGGCCGATCACCTCGACATCGCCGAGCTTGGGCGATTTCACCGGATGGGCCATCTGCAGATGCTTGACTTGCGGGTCGGCGAACATCTCGTCCATCTTGTAGATGGGCCCGGCCGGCACGCCGGCCTTGTTCAGCTTCTCCACCAGCTCGGCGCTGCCGTAGGATGCCACGCGCTTGTCGATTTCGGCGTTCAGCACATCGCGATGCTTGGCGCGCGCCTTGTCGTTGGCGAAGCGCTCGTCGCTGATCAGTTCCGGCGCCTGAACGCACTCGCAGAAGCGCTTGTAGATGTGCTGCCCCGACGCGGCGATATTGATGTATCCGTCCTTGGTCTTGAACACGCCGGTCGGGATCGAGGTCGGATGGTTGTTGCCGGCTTGCCCGGGCACGTCCTTGGCGAGGGTCCAGCGGGCGGCCTGGAAGTCGCACATCGAGATCATCGCCTGCAGCAACGACGTCGAAATCCACTGCCCCTGCCCCGAGCTTTCCCGTTCGAGCAGCGCGATCAAGATGCCGATGGCGCAATGCAAGCCCGCCCCGACGTCGGCGACGGCGATGCCGGCGCGCACCGGCCCTTGGCCCGGCATGCCGGTGATCCACATCAGGCCGCCCATGCCCTGGGCGATCTGGTCGAAGCCTGCCCGCTCGGCGTAGGGACCATCCTGGCCGAAGCCCGAGATCGAGCCCAGGACAATACGGGGATTGACCTTCTTCAGGCTTTCGTAGTCGATGCCCAGCCGGAACTTAACGTCGGCGCGATAGTTCTCGACCACGACGTCGGCTTTCTCGACCATCTTCATGAAGACGGCGCGGCCATCGGGCTCCTTGAGGTTGAGCGTGACCGAACGCTTGTTGCGATGCAGGTTCTGGAAGTCCGGCCCATGACGCGGCCCACCCATGTCCATTTCACCGGCGCTGGGCGGCATCTCGATCTTGATGCAGTTGGCACCCCAGTCGGCGAGGTAGCGCACCGCCGTCGGGCCGGCGCGCACCCGCGTCAGGTCCAGCACGGTGAAGCGAGAAAGCGGTCCGGCAGTCATGGTAGTCTGGTACTCCCCGGCATGAGGTCTTCCGGCGGTACGAACTACCATGGCCGCGGCATCGTTCACCAGCATCGGTGCGCCGAGCGGCGATATTCCAGCATGCGGCCCGAGCCGCCCTACTCGATGCGAACCATGTCGCCCGGGTTGATGTCGAGCCAGGCCCGACTGCCAACCTCGAACACGGCGGCCGGCCCCGTCGAGACGCGCAGCGCCTTGCCGGCGCTCAGCGGCCGCACCTGGTAGTCCCAATACTCACCGAGATAGGACCGCGCCGCTATTTCGGCTTCGATCGTCAACCGGTCGCCGCTGCCTTCCCGCGCCGACAAGCCTATCGCCTGGGGCCGCAGCGAGTACAACAGCGCGCCGGCGCCGTTCGCCGCTTCGAGCCGAGCCGCCGCCACCGCAAATCCGTCGAATCGCACGTCGCTGCCCTGGCGCTGCCCCTCCAGGAAGTTGGTCCGGCCGATGAACCCCGCGACGAAACGGCTGCGTGGTCGGGCATAGAGCTTGTGCGGCGCGTCGACCTGCTCGATGCGGCCCTTGTTCATCACAACGATGCGATCGGAGGTCACCATGGCTTCCGACTGATCGTGCGTGACGTAGACGGTCGTGATCTTGAATTCGTCATGCAGGCGTCGGATCTCGAAACGCATCTCCTCGCGTAGGTTGGCGTCGAGATTGCTGAGTGGTTCGTCGAGCAGC
>VGCQ01000105.1 GCA_016870055.1 Alphaproteobacteria bacterium
ATTATTTACGGATAATCCCTTAAACCGCGCCACGTCCTGGTCGACTATAGGAGCGGATTTGAGGCAGAGGTATGGCCGGCCTCTGGAAATAGTGTCGGGCTGTCACGTCATGCGACGTTAATTCCCCGGCTATAAGTCGACGGCACCACGCTCTTGACCGACTGCGCCCGCTTGGCGAGCCAGTAGGCCTGTGGCGGCGGCACCGAGCCGAACTGGCGATCGACGCCGAGCTTCTGCGCGGCGTCCATCGGCCAGTTGGGATTATAGAGCAGCTCGCGGGCGAGCGCTATCAGGTCGGCTCTGCCCTCCTGCAGGATCTGCTCCGCTTGATCTGCATGGACGATCAGGCCGACCGCCATGGTCATGATGTCGGCGTCACGGCGCAACCGCTCGGCATAGGGCACCTGATAGCCGTAGGTCACCGGCCCCGCGCTCACCACCGGCGAGCCGCGCATGCCGCCCGAGCTGCAGTCGATCACGTCGACGCCCTTGGGCTTCAGAATCTTGGCCAGGGCCACGCTCTGGTCCGGTCCCCAGCCGGAATCGTCCTCGACCGAGAAGCGCACGAACAGCGGCTTGCCGGCCGGCCAATGGGCACGCACGCTTTCCACTACCTCGATGCAAAAGCGCATGCGGTTCAGCTCGCTGCCGCCGTAATCGTCATTGCGCCGGTTGGAAAACGGCGAGAGGAACTGGTGGATCAGGTAGCCGTGGGCGGCGTGGATATCGAGCACGTCGAAGCCCGCCTCGTCGGCGCGCCGCGCCGCCTGGCCCCAGCGCTCGATCACCTCGGGAATCTCGTCACGCGTCAGCGCCCGCGGCGTGGGGTCGCTCTCCGGCGCGGCGAGGGTGCTCGACGACACCAGCTCCCACTGCTCCCAGTCGTCGATCTCGGGCGACGGCGTGAGCGGCGCGCCGCCCTCCCACGGCCGGAACCGCCGCGCCTTGCGCCCGGAATGGCCGAGCTGGATGCCGGGCACCGCGTCGTGCTGGCGGATGAAATCGACACAGCGTCTGAGGCCGGGAATGAAGGCGTCGTCCCAGATGCCGAGGTCGCCCACCGTGCCGCAGCCGCGCCGCTCGACCTTGGTCGATTCCATGATCACCACGCCGGCGCCGCCGGCGGCATAGCGGCCGGCATTCATCAGATGCCAATCCGTGGCGAAACCCTTGACCGCCGAATATTGATGCATCGGCGCCACGACCACTCGGTTCTTCAGCCTGACGTCGCGCAGGGAAATCGGTTCGAACAGCAGCGGCTGCGCCATGTATACTCCCCCAATGTCCGCCCAAATGCCCGCCTCGAGGTCCGCCATCGTCCACGATCGCTACGACGACGCCTACCTGCGCAGGATCCTGCGCGAGTGCAAGACCATCGCCATGGTCGGCGCCTCGGCCAACTGGAATCGTCCGAGCTATTTCGCCATGAAGTACCTGCTCGACCGCGGCTACAAGGTGATGCCGGTCAATCCCGCGGCCGCCGGCCAGGAAATCCTCGGACAGAAAGTCTACGGCGCGCTCGACGAATTGCCGCAGAAAGCCGACATGGTCGACATCTTCCGCAATTCCGAGGCGGCCGGCCCGATCACCGACGCCGCGATCGCCCACGGCGCCAAGGTGGTGTGGATGCAGCTCGGCGTGCGCAACGACGCGGCGGCGGCACGCGCCGAAGCCGCCGGACTGAAAGTGGTGATGAACCGCTGCCCCAAGATCGAGCATTCGCGGCTGTCGGGCACGATCGAATGGCACGGCATCGCAAGCGGCGTCATCTCCAGCCGCCGACGGGCGCTGTAGATGAGCGCGCCCGGCCGCCGCGGGTTTCTGCTCGGTGGCGCCGCGATGCTCGTCGGTGCCGCGCCGCTATCGTCCCAAGCCCTGCTGGAGTACGCGGCCTTCACCGAATTCTCGCCCAATACCAAGCCTATGAAGCCGGGCTGGAACCGGCGGGTGTTCACCGACACCGATGCCCGCCGAGGCACTGCCATCCAGTGCGACTTCACGACCGGAATCGTGACCCTGGCGCCGGGTACCTATCATTTCAGCGGCCTGTCGATGGTCACCTACTACACCGACAGTGACCCAGCCGAAACCACCGCCATCCGCTCGCCGGCGGCCGCCGGCTATTGCCGGTTGCGCACCTTGGACCCGGAGCGGCGCGACGACTCGCAAAACCTCCGCGCCATCGACAATGCCGACCGCTCGGTGATCTGCATCGGCAGCACCAGCAACGCCAACATGGTTCCGAGCCTGTTCGAGGGCTTCTTGGAGGCCGCCTCGCCGGTGCAGATCGTGCTGGAGCACCAGTGCGGCGCGAACCCACAACAGATCTATCTGCGAGTGATGGCGCAGAACTCCCGCTGGCATGCCGCCGCCCGTCTCGCCGTCCGACGGCTCTGACTCATCGCGCGATCTCGGCCAGCAAGCGGCGCCAAGCAGCGATCTCGCGCGTTGCCTTGAACAGCGGCGCGCGCCGGCGCAAGGCCCGCTGCAGGTGTCGAACGAAGGTCGGCTCGCTTTCGATGCGCTGCATCAGACGGGCCAACGCCTCGGTGTCGCCGACCGGGAAGTAGCCGGGGTAGTCGCGGCCGAGCAGGCCGACATTGCCGTCGATGCGCGAGGCCAGGATCGGCACGCCTGCAACGGCGGCCTCGGACACGACATTGGCGCCCCCTTCGCTCGAGGATGAAATCACCATGGCGTGGCTGCGCGCGAGCAAGCGGCGGACGGCGGCGGCCGGCACATCGCCATGCCAGAGGTAGCGCCGGTTGTTCGCCATCTCGGCGCGCGCCCGCGCGGCCCAGGCCGGCGTGTAGGCGCGGCCAACCTGCTCGACCCGCACGCGGCTCGCCCGTCGTAGCATCTGCGCCGCCCAGGCGGCGCGCAGCGGATCCTTGACGTCACGCAGATGGCCGATCACCGAGATCACGACGGCGCGCCGGCTCGGCCGCCAGCCGCCGGCGATCGGCTCGGCCGACTGGAAGATGACGCGGAGGCGATCGCGCAAGTGAGGCGGCACGACGCGCCACGCTCGATCGTTCAGCGCCACCAGCCGATCGGCCAGCGCCATGGCGCGTCGGGTCGTCGAATACTCTGATTGCAGATACTCGTAGATGTCCGTGCCGCTCAACTGCACGATCACCAGCCGATCGGGGTAGCGTGCCCTGAACCGTTCGATCGCCGCTGCGCTCCGCCAGGCATGGATCGCCACCAGCAGGTCGGCCGGCTGGCCGTCATAGTCGGCCGCGAGCTGCACGCGATGGCCGAGCCGGCGCAGGATGCGCGCCCAGCGCCGGGCGGCGACACGATTGCCGGTACGTGAAGTCGGGCCCTGCGGTGTGATAAGAACGACCCTCATGGACCAAGCCCATACCCAGCGGCCGACCAGCGGAGCGAGCGCGGTCGAACTCGTTGCGCAACTGCGCGAGGCCCGCCATCGCACGCTGCGCTTGACGGAAGATCTGTCATCGACGGAATTGATGGGGCCATGCATCGACATCGTCAATCCCGCGTTGTGGGAGATCGGCCATGTCGGCTGGTTTCACGAATATTGGACGTTGCGCGAGGCGGCGGGGCTCGGGCCGCTGATCGAGCGCTGCGACCGGCTGTGGGATTCGAGCGCCGTGCCGCACGACACGCGCTGGCATCTCGACCTGCCCGACCGCGCCGGCACGCTCAGCTACATCGCCGACGTGCTGGCCCGCCAGGAGGAGCGACTCGGCGCCGGCCTCGACGACGCCACGCGCTACTACTACGACCTCGCGATCCGCCACGAGGACATGCATGTCGAGGCGCTGACCTATACGCGCCAGACGCTGTCCTACGCGCGGCCGCAAGGGCTGGGATCGGATCGGCGTACCGAAATCGCCAGCCAGCCGGACGATGCTTCAGTGCCGGGCGGAACTTGGCGGCTCGGGTCGACTGCCACCGAGGGTTTCGTCTTCGACAACGAGAAGTGGGCGCACGAGACGACGCTCGCACCCTTCCGCATCGCTTGCGCGCCGGTCACCAACGCGGCGTTCGCAGCCTTCATCGAGGCCGACGGCTACCGGACGCACGAATTCTGGAGCGCGGCCGGCTGGGCATGGCGCGAGCACCGCAGGGCCGAGCGGCCGGTCTATTGGCGGGGCAAGCGCGACGGCGTGTGGACCTGGCGCCGCTATCGCGCGATCGAGCCCCTGCCGCCGAACGCGCCAGTCGTGTTCGTGAGCTGGTTCGAGGCCGAAGCCTGGTGCCGCTGGGCCAAGCGACGGCTGCCCAGCGAGACCGAATGGGAGGCCGCAGCGGTCGGTCTACCGACGGCCGACGGCCAACGGCTCGCCGACATCCGCCGCCGCTGGCCGTGGGGCGACGAGCCGCCATCGCCTGATCGTGCCAATCTCGACTTCGCCTTCGACGGCCCGATCGACGTCGCGGCCCTGAGCCAAGGCGACAGCGCCTTCGGTTGCCGCCAGATGATCGGCAATGTCTGGGAATGGACGTCGTCGGCGTTCCTGCCCTTCGCCGGCTTCTCGGCCGATCCCTACAAGGACTACTCGCAGCCCTGGTTCGGCTCGCGCAAGGTGCTGCGCGGCGGTTGCTGGGCGACCAGCGCGCGCATCGCCCGGCCGGCCTACCGCAACTTCTTCACGCCCGACCGCAACGACGTCGTCGCCGGCTTCCGCACCTGCGCGCTGTGAGCGTCAACGCAACCAGCCGCCATGGTAGCGGCAGCGGTAGACCGGGACGTCGCCACGGTAGATCAACTCGGCGCCGGTGAAGTCACCCAACACACCGTCGACGGCGTTGCTGTATGCCCACCCATCGCGCCTGTAGTCGCATGGTCCGCGGGCTGGCACGATGTCGACGCAGTCCTGCTGCAAGGCCTCGCGCAGGAAGCCATAGACTTCGTGCTCGGCGCAGTCGTCGACCAAGACGACGCCGAAGTAGTTCATGCCCCAGAGCGGCAGGTCGTGAAGGTAGACGATCTCCTCGCCAATGAAGTCCCGCACGCCGAAATAGGTGTCGTGGTACGCAAGGTCGCCACGCCCAAAGCGGTAGTCGGTCGACCGCAGTCTGCTCGAGGGCGCCTTGACGGCATTCCTGTCGGCGTAGGTGTTGCGATGGGCGTCGATCAGAAACGTCGTGAACGTCATCGGGTCGATGTCTGCCTTCATGCCGGACCTCCGCTCCGCGAACAGAGACTGGCATTGGCCGGCGTCAAATCCTGACAGCAGGCTCGAGGCCAAGGTACGATCCGCCGCGAGAAGGGAAACGCGCATGAAGTTCGGCGTCTTCGATCACATGGACCGGGCCGGCCTGGATCTCGGCCGGCAGTTCGACGAACGACTGCGCCTGATCGAGCTTTACGAAGCGGCTGGCTTCCATGCCTATCACCTGGCCGAGCACCACGCGACGCCGCTCGGCATGGCGCCCTCGCCCAGCGTGTTCCTGGCCGCCGTCGCCCAACGCACCAAGCGGCTGCGCTTCGGCCCCTTGGTCTACACGCTCAACCTCTACCATCCGCTGCGCCTGATCGACGAGATCTGCATGCTCGACCAGATGAGCGGCGGCCGACTCGAACTCGGCATCGGACGCGGCATCTCGCCTTACGAGGTGGGCTACTATGGCGTCGATCCCGCCACCGGCCCCGAGCGCTTCACCGAAATTCTCGACGTGATCCTGAAAGGCCTGACCGAGAAACGGCTCGACCACGCCGGCAAGTACTTCCAATTCAAGGACGTGCCGATGGAAATGCAGCCCGTGCAGCGGCCGCATCCGCCTCTGTGGTACGGCGCCAACTCGATCGAAAGCGCCGATCGCCTGGCCAAGCAGGCGTGCAACGCCGTGGTCGGCATGAAGGCCGAAGGCGTCGGCCAGTTCGCCGCCCGCTATCGCGCCGCCTGGGCGGCGCTCGGCCGCAGCGAGCGCCATCTGCCGCTGATCGGGCTCAGCCGCCACGTCGTGGTGGGCGACAGCGATCGCGAGGCGCTGAGTGCAGCCAAGCGTGCCTTCACGCTGTGGTACGACGCGCTGATCCATCTGTGGCGCGCTCATGGCGTCGGACTGCCGCGCCAACTGATCCCCGCCCGGTTCGAGGACGCGGTCGAGCAGGGCTACATCATCGCCGGCTCGGCCGCGACGGTGCGCCAGCGCATGAAGCGCGACAACGAGGCAGCCGGCATCAACTACTGCATCTGCCGGCTGGCGTTCGGAGATTTATCGTTCGAGGAGTCGGCGCGCTCGGTCGAGCTGTTCGCCAGAGAAGTGATGCCAGCGCTGTAATCAGAAACAAGAAGAGGCCCGCGGCCCCACATACGCGTGAACCGCGGACCTCCGCCCCCTCCGTGAACGCCCCCTAGGCCTCTTTGGGCCGCCCCGCCTACAATGTGGGCGAGGTCAGGTGGACGCCCCCCTCCTGAAGATCGCTGCCAAGAACTTTGCCTAAGAGTAAAGCCGGCGGTGGTGGGGCCACCGCCGGCTCCTCGAGAGGATCAGCTACGCCGCCCGGGGAGAGATAGCGACGAATCTGGTCATCCCCTCCCGATACACTTTCATCAGCACCGGCTTGCCGGTCTTCCGCGCTTCCTTGAGCTTCTCGGCAGCCGTCTGAGGGCTGTCGACCGCATCACGACCGACCTGCTGCAGGACATCGCCCCGCTTCAGGCCCATCTCGTCGGCCGGGCTGCCCGGCTCGACGGCGGCGATCAGCGCACCCTTCACCGCGTCGTCCAGCTTGAGGCTCTGGCGAGCCTCCTTGGAGATCGGCGCCAGCGACACGCCGTAGGCCATCGGCTCGGCCTTCTTCTCGGCCTGCTTGCCGTCGGACTTGTCGGCACTGACCTTGATGATGCCGCCTTCCTCCTTCGGCTCGCCGCCGACCTTGGCCACGACCGACATGTCCTTGCCGTCGCGCCACACGCCGAGCTTGACCGACGTGCCGGGCTTCATGGCCGAGATCATGCGCGTCAGGTCCTTGATCGTGTCGACGTTCTTGCCGTCGACACTCCTGATCACGTCACCCGACTGCAGGCCCGCGGCCTTGGCCGCGCTGTCCGGCATGACCTGGGCCACCAGGGCGCCCTTGTCGTTGCCGAACGACATGCTCTGGGCCAGCTCCTCGGTCAGCGGCTGGATCTGCACGCCGAGCATGCCGCGCTCGACCTTGCCGTTGGCCTTGAGCTGGGTGATCACCGGCTCGGCCAGGCTCGCGGGAATGGCGAAGCCCAAGCCGATATTGCCGCCGGTCGGCGAGAAGATGGCGGTGTTGATGCCGATCACCTTGCCGTCCATGTCGAACAGCGGGCCACCCGAGTTGCCGCGGTTGATGGCAGCGTCGGTCTGGATGTAGTCGTCGACTGGATGTCACGGCCGCGCGCCGACACGATGCCGGTCGTCACGGTGCCGCCCAGGCCGAACGGATTGCCGACCGCCATCACCGGCTGGCCGACACGCACCTTGTTGGCGTCGCCGAACGTGACGTACGGCAGCGGCTTGTTGCTGTCGACCTTGAGCACGGCGATGTCGGTCTTCTCGTCGCCGCCCATCAGCTTGGCCGGCAGCTTGCGGCCGTCGGTCAGAGTAACGGTGATCTCGGACGCCTTGCCGACGACGTGATAGTTGGTGACGATCCAGCCCTTCTCGTCGACGATGAAGCCGGTGCCGACCGCGTGCGCCTTCTGCGCCGGACGCTGCTGCGGCTTGCCCTGCGGCATGCCCTTCTGGCCGAACCGCTCGGCGAAGCGCTGCATGAACTCTTCCATCTGCTTCTGCTGGTCGGACTTCTCGGCCGAGCGCGCCTCGTCGCCGTCGTCGGCGCCGGGCTTCATGGTCACCGACACGTTCACCACCGCGGGCGTGACCTTGGCGGCGAGGTCGGAGAAGTCCTGGACAGTCGACGCCGCGACGGGAGCCGCGGCGATCGCCGACGGTGCCGAAAACAGCGGAGCGATCAACACCGGCGCCGTGAGCGCCGTTGTCAGCGCCAGGGCGGTGAGGATGCGGGATTTGGTCTTCGTCATTTGAGCAACCTCCTTCAGGGGGTGGGGCTTATCCACGCCAGCAATATGGGAGGCCAGCCATGGCGACCGGATGGCCGCCTCATTGAATGTTTGTATAGTTGGGGATCGTTGCTTTTGGCGGCGATCCGGGCCAAACGGCCGCTGGAAAGACCCCTCGCTGCGCTCGGGACGACAGGCAGACCGTGAAGATCCTTCTCGTCGAGGACGACAAACAAACCGCCGCCTACATCGCCAAGGGCCTGCGCGAGCACGGCCATGTCGTCGATCAGGCCGACAACGGGCGCGACGGGCTCTATCTCGCGACCGGCGAGAAGTACGACGTCATGGTGATCGACCGCATGGTGCCGATCATGGACGGGCTGTCGCTGGTCAAGGCGGCGCGCGCCTCGCAGGTGCGCACGCCGGTGCTGTTCCTCACCACCATGGGCGGCGTCGACGATCGCGTCGCCGGTTTCGATGCCGGCGGCGACGACTATCTGGTCAAGCCGTTCGCCTTCGCCGAGCTCCTGGCGCGCATCGGCGCGCTTGCCCGCCGGCCGCCGATCGCCACGACGACGACGCTTGCCGTCGGCGACCTGGAGATGGATTTGCTCGCCCGCACCGTGACGCGCGCCGGCAAGCGCATCGAGCTGCTCGCCCAGGAATTCAAGATCCTGGAGTACCTGCTGCGGCACGCCGGCGAGGTGGTGACCCGCACCATGCTGCTGGAGAAGGTCTGGGATTTCCATTTCGATCCCAAGACCAACATCGTCGAAACCCACATCAGCCGCCTGCGCTCCAAGATCGACAAAGGGTTCGGCCGGCCGCTGCTCCATACCGTCAGAGGGGCTGGCTATGTCGTCCGCGCCCCCGACTAGCACGCTCACCCGAATCCTGCGGTCGGCGAGCTTTCGGCTGACGCTGTTCTACGCGACCCTGTTCATGGCGTCGGCTGGTGCGCTGTTCGCCACCGTGTACTGGACGGCGACGGCGGCGATGCAGGACGATATGGCGGCGGTGCTGCGCACCGAGGCCTTTCAGCTGGCCGAGATCCACCGCCGCGGCGGCCTGCCGGGACTTGCCGACCAGATCACCCGGCGCATGAACTTCCGCACCCGCGGCCCGATCTTCTATCTCCTGCAGGCGCCCAACCGGCGAGTCGTGGTCGGCAATCTGCCCGGCATGCCGCCGGTCAACGGCGTCGTCGACTTCGTGCCGCATTCCGACACCCCCGCGCCCGACACCGATGGTGAACGCACCAAGCTCAGGGGCTTTGGCCTCACCCTGCCCGACGGCGCATTCCTGCTGGTCGCCCAGGACTCCGCCCGCCTCACCGACATGCAGGCGGCCATCGTCCGCGCCTTCGCCTGGGCGAGCGGCCTCACGCTGTTGCTGGCGATCGCCGGCGGCGCCCTGCTCGGCAGCTCGTTCCTGCGTCGTATCGACACCATCACCCGGACCAGCCGCGCCATCATGGAGGGCGACCTGTCGGCGCGTATCCCGGCGCAGGGCACGCAAGACGAAATCGACCAGCTGATCGACAACCTCAACGCCATGCTGGCCCGCATCCAGCAACTGATGGACGGGTTGCGGCAAGTGTCGAGCGACGTTGCGCACGACCTGCGCACGCCGCTCGGTCGCTTGCGTCAGCAGCTCGAGGACGCGCGCGAACGGGCGACGACCACGGCCGACTACGCGGCGGCAACCGACGCGGCGATCGCCGAGGCCGACGGGCTGCTCGAGACCTTCTCGGCGCTGCTGCGCATCGCCCAGGTCGAAGCCGGCGCGCAGCGGAGCGCCTTCACCGAAATCGACCTGTCAGCCCTGATGCGCAGTATCGGCGAGGCCTATCAGCCGTCGGCGGAGGATGGCGGCCACACGCTGGAAGTCCGCATCGACGACGGCGTGCAGGTGACCGGCGACCGGCAACTTCTCGCGCAGATGATCTCCAACCTCGCGGAAAACGGCCTGCGCCACACGCCGGCCGGGTCGACCGTCTCGCTCTCGCTCCGCAAGACCGCCGGCGGCCCGGCGATCGAAGTGGCCGACAACGGCCCGGGCATACCGCCGGCCGAGCACGACAAGGTGTTCGACCGCTTCTATCGTCTCGATCGCAGCCGTTCGACCGCCGGAAGCGGGCTGGGCCTTGCGCTCGTCAAGGCGATCGCCACGCTGCACGGCTTTACGATCCGGCTGGAGGAGCGCAAGCCGGGCCTCGGTGTCGTCATCACGCGATGATTGTCGTCGGCCCTCGCAGCCGGCATGCTCAAAGCATGAAGACGACCGTTCACGGCCGCCGACCGCGCTTCGCTTATGTCGGCAGCTACACCACGCCGGAACGTGGCGGCCAAGGTAACGGCATCAACGTCTATCGTGTCGATCCGCGCAACGGCGCCTTCAGCCACGTCCAGCATCTCGGCGGCCTGGAGAACCCGTCGTTTCTCGCCATCGGCCGTGACGGCACACGCCTCTACTCGGTCCACGGCGATCGCAGCGAGGTCAATTCCTTCATCATCGACCTGCGGTCAGGGCAAATCGCGCCGCTCAACCGCCAGCCGACCGGCGGCTACAACCCGGTACACCTCGCCTTCGACGCCAGCGGCGGATTCCTCGCCGTCTGCAACTACGGCAGCGATTCGCTCGCGGTGTTCCCGGTCGCCCGCGACGGCAGTCTCCTGCCCTACCGGACGCTGACCACGGTCACCGGCACGCTGGGCCCGCACCGCATCCAGCAGCGCACCATGTGCGTGCACCACATCCCGCTCGACCGCCAAGGCCGCTTCTTCTACGTACCGTGCAAAGGCTCCGACGCCGTCGTCGCCTATCGACTCGACACCCGCCGCCGCGTCTTGGTCGAAGCGGCGCGCGTAGCGGCACGACCGGGCGCGGCGCCACGGCATATCGACTTCCATCCGACCAGGCCGTTGGCCTACGTCATCAACGAACTCGACTCGACGCTCACCACCTATCGCCAGGACCGCCGCAGCGGTGCGCTGACGCCGTTGCAGACGATTCCGTCCACGCCGGCGGAATTCACAGCCTACAGCACGGGGGCGGAGATTTGGCTCGATCGCGCCGGCCGCAACGTCTACGTCTCCAATCGCGGTCATGACAGCATCGGCGTGTTCGGCATCGATCGCACAAAGGGCACGCTGTCGCCGCGACAGTGGGTACCGACGCACGGCCGCACACCGCGTTTCTTCGCCTTCGATCCGGCCGAGCGCTTCCTTTATGTCGCCAACCAGGACAGCCGGTCGATCGTCGGCTACCGCGTCGACCGTAGCGGTCTGCTCTCGCCGGCCCGCATCCGCGTCACCGTCGGCAGCCCTGCCTGCATCGTGTTTTCGCGGTAGCCGCATGCGCTCGGCCGGTTTGACAGCCACCATCGCCGCATGGCGGAGTCGCGACGGTTCGACGTTGGCGGAGGCTCCCGGTGAGTGACAAGACCTACGGTTTCGAGACCCTTGCGGTGCATGCCGGCGCCGCGCCCGATCCCGCCACAGGAGCGCGGGCGCTGCCGATCTACCAGACCACGGCCTACGCCTTCGACGATGCCGACCATGCCGCGGCCCTGTTCAATCTGCAGACCGTGGGCTTCATCTACTCGCGCTTGACCAATCCCACCAATGCGGCGCTGGAGACGCGGCTGGCCACGCTGGAACGCGGCCGCGGCTGCACAGTCACCGCCTCCGGTCACGCCGCCCAGGTGCTGGCGGCGTTCCCGTTGATGTCGCCCGGCGCCGAGATCGTCGCATCGTCACGGCTCTATGGCGGCTCGCTGCAACAGATGCGCAACACGTATCCGAAGTTCGGCTGGTCGGCGAAGATCGTCGATGCCGACCAGCCGGAGAATTTCAAACGCGCGGTCACGGCCAACACCAAGGCCTTCTTCATCGAAAGCCTGGCCAACCCAGGCGGCGTGGTGAGCGACATCGAGGCGATCGCCCGCATCGCCGAAGCGACCGGCGTGCCCCTGCTGGTCGACAACACGCTGGCCACACCCTGGCTGTGCCGGCCAATCGACTACGGCGCGACGCTGATCGTGCACTCGACCACCAAGTTCCTGAGCGGCACCGGGACCTCGATGGGCGGCGCGGTGGTGGATTCCGGCAAGTTCGACTGGGCCAACGGCGGCAAGTTCCCCAGCCTCGCTGGCCCCGAGCCCGCCTATCACGGGCTCAACTTCTTCGAGACTTTCGGCGACATGGCCTACACTTTCCACTGCCATGCCGTGGGCCTGCGCGACCTCGGCCCAAGTCAGGCGCCGTTCAACGCCTGGATCACCATGCTGGGCATGGAAAGCTTGAGCCTGCGGATGGAGCGCCATTGCGCCAATGCGCAGAAGGTCGCCGAGTTCCTCGCCGGCCATCCGGCCGTCGCCTGGGTGAACTACGCCGGCCTGCCGTCGAACAAGTACCATCAACTCGCCCGGAAGTATCTCCCCAAGGGCGCGGGCTCGGTGTTCACCTTCGGCGTCAAAGGCGGCTACGACGTCGGCGTGAAAGTGGTCGATGGCGTAAACCTGTTCTCCCATCTGGCGAACATCGGCGATGCCAAGAGCCTGATCATCCACCCTGCCTCGACGACCCACAGGCAATTGACCGACGAGCAGCGCGTCGCAGCCGGCGCCGGACCCGACGTGCTGCGTCTGTCGATCGGAATCGAGACGGTCGACGATATCATCGCCGACCTGCAGCAAGCCCTCGAGAAGGCCACCTCGTGATGCTGAAAGCCGACAACGAATTCCTGACGCGCAGCGGTCCCGGCACGCCGATGGGCGATCTGCTACGCCGCTTCTGGATGCCGGCGCTGCTCAGCGAAGAACTGCCCGAGCGCGACGGTCCGCCCACGA
>VGCQ01000106.1 GCA_016870055.1 Alphaproteobacteria bacterium
CGCGACATCGGCCGAGCGCTCGGCCGGCGGCGGCAGGGCGAGGTCGGCGGCGCCGACGGCCGGCACGTCGATGCAGAGATCGATGCGGTCGAGTAGCGGACCCGAGAGCTTGCCCTGATAGTCGAGGCCACAGCGCGGCGCGCGGCCGCAGGCACGCGATGGTTCCATGAGATGGCCGCAGCGGCAGGGGTTCATCGCCGCCACGAGCTGGAAGCGGGCGGGATAGGTGACATGGGCGTTGGCGCGCGCCACGGTGACGCGGCCCGATTCCATCGGCTGGCGCAGCGCCTCCAGGGTGGCGCGATTGAACTCGGGCAGCTCATCGAGGAACAGAACGCCGTGATGGGCGAGCGACACTTCGCCCGGCCGTGCCCGCGGGCCGCCGCCGACCAGCGCCTGCAGGGTCGCCGAATGGTGCGGATCGCGGAAGGTGCGGCGTCGGCTCAGCCTGCCCTCGCCGAGGTCGCCGGCCAGCGAGCGCACCATCGACGCCTCGAGCGCCTCCTCCGGCTCGAGCGGCGGCAGGATGCCAGGCAGGCGCGCCGCCAGCATCGACTTGCCCGAGCCGGGCGGCCCCATCATCAAGAGGTTGTGGCCGCCCGCCGCGGCCAGCTCGAGCACGCGCTTGGCGCACTCCTGGCCCTTGATCTCGGCCAAGTCGGGATAGTGCTCGCGGTCTTCGGCGAGCCTCGCCTCGGGCGCGGCAAGATGCTGCTGGCCGCGCAGGTGATTGATCAGCGCCAGCAACGTCGGCGCGGCGATGATCGTCGGCCGACCGTCGCTCTCCGCCTCTTCGAAGCCCGCCCACGCCGCCTCGCCGCCGCAAGCGGCCGGACAGATGATGCCGCGGCCGGCGGCGCGCGCGGCGATGGCGGCCGGCAGCACGCCCGGCACGCGGCACAGCGCGCCATCGAGCGCCAACTCGCCGAGTGCGATCGAGCCCGCGATGCTCTCGGCCGGGATCACGCCCATGGCGGCGAGAAGACCCAGCGCGATCGGCAGGTCGTAGTGGCTGCCTTCCTTGGCGAGATCGGCCGGCGAGAGGTTGACCGTGATACGCTGCGGCGGCAGGGCGAGGCCGAGCGCCCGGAAGGCGGCGCGCACGCGCTCGCGGCTTTCGCCGACCGCCTTGTCGGCCAGGCCCACCATGGCGAAGGCAAGCTGGCCGGGTGCCACCAACACCTGGACATCGACGGCCAGCACGTCGATGCCCTGAAAAGCCACCGTCCTCACCTTAGCCTGCATGGCGTTCTCCGATCCGAGACCGGAACACTTATAGAACGAACAAGATATAAGTAAATCTCGTTTTAGTTGTATCGACGATCGGCCGGCGGACTGCTTGAATGTCGCCATGCGCCGTCGACAATTTCTTCCCGTGGCTGCCGGCCTGGTGGCCGCACTGGCAACGCCCCGGGCGGCTTTCGCCTGGCCCGATCAGCCGGTGAAGCTCGTGGTGCCGTTCACGCCGGGCACCGGTCCCGACATCATCGCCCGCTACGTGGCCGAGCGGCTGTCGCCTAAGCTTGGCCAGCCCGTTGTCGTCGAGAACGTGGCCGGCGCCTCGGGAAACATCGGCAGCCAGCAGGTGGCGCGCGCCAAGCCCGACGGTCACACGCTGATGTCGTCGGTCAATACCTTGGTGATGAACCCCAGCCTGTTCAAGACCCTGCCCTACGATCCCGTCGCCGACTTCGCGCCGCTCGGTCTCAGCGCCTGGGGCTCGCTGGTGCTGGTGGCGCATCCCGGCCAGAAGCCGAGCACGCTCGCCGAGATGATCGCGGCGGCCAAAGCCCAGCCCAAGACCTTGACTTACGGCAGCCCCGGCGTCGGCACGCCGCATCATCTGTCGATGGCGCTGGTCGAGACTGCGGCCGGCATCGAGCTCGTGCACGTGCCCTATCGGGGCACGGCGGGCGCGGTGCAGGATCTGCTGGGCGGCCAGATCGGCTACATGTTCCTGCCAGTTCACGTCTCGGCCCAGCACATCCGCGCCGGCAAGCTCAAGGCCATCGCCGCCGGCAGCCCGCAGCGCCTGCCGCAGCTTGCCGATCTGCCGACGCTCAGCGAGGCCGGATTGAAAGGCGTCGATGTCGACATGTGGTACGGCTTCTTCGCGCCCAAGGGCACGCCCGCCGATGTCGTCGGCCGCCTGAACAAGGAGATCGCCGCCATCCTCGACGCGCCGGAAGCCAAAGCGGCTTTCGAGGCGCAAGGCCTGATCCCCGCGACCTCGACGCCGGCGGCGCTCGGCGAGATCGTGGCGCGCGATCGCGCGCGCTGGGCCGATGTCGTGGCCAAGCGGGGAATCCAGCCGGAGTGAGCGACCCCGATGTCTTGATCGCCGGCGGCGGCGTCGGCGGCCTCGCACTGGCGCTCAGCCTGCATCAGGCCGGCATCTCGGCCCGCGTGTTCGAGGCCGCTCCCACCATCCAGCCGCTCGGCGTCGGCATCAATCTCCTGCCGCATGCCATGCGCGAGCTCGCCGAGCTTGGCCTGCAGGACGCGCTGGCGGCGCAAGCCATCGAGACGCGCGAGCTCGCCTTCTACAGCCGACATGGCCAGTTCATCTACAAGGAGCCGCGCGGCCGCTATGCCGGCTACGACTGGCCGCAGCTCTCGATCCATCGCGCCGACCTGCATCGCGTGCTGTTCGATGCGACCCGTGAGCGTCTGGGTCGCGACAGCGTGCAGCTCGATCGCCGATGCGTGACGGTCGAGCAGGACGACAGCGGCGTCATCGTGCATTTCGACAAGGCCGAGCCGGCGCGCGGCAAGCTCGCGATCGGCTGCGACGGCATCCATTCGGCGGTGCGCCAGCAGCTCTTTCCCGACCAGGGCCCACCCAAGTACTCCGGCGTCAACATGTGGCGCGGCGCGGTGCGCTGGCCCGCTTTCCTGGGCGGCGACACCATGGTCTCGACCGGCTGGATGACGGTCGGCAAGACGGTGATCTATCCGGTCCGGCCGGCCACGCCCGACGGCGGCGGCCTGCCCTTGATCAACTGGGTGGCCGAGATCGAGCGGCCCGAGGCGGTGCGCCAGGACTGGACCGGCCGCGGCCGGCTGGCCGACATCATGCCGGCCTTCGCCGGGCTCACCTTCGACTGGCTCGACATCAGCGGCATGATCGAAAGCACCGAGGAGATTCTCGAGTATCCGATGGTCGATCGCGACCCGCTGGCGCGCTGGAGCTTCGGTCGCGTGACGCTTTTGGGCGATGCCGCCCATCCCATGTATCCCCGCGGCTCCAACGGCGCCGGCCAGGCGATCCTCGATGCGCGTTGTCTCGCCGGCGAGATCAAGCGGCGCGGCGCCACGGCCGAGGCGCTCGTCCACTACGAAGCCCTGCGCGGGCCGGCCACCGCCAAGGTGGTGCTGACCAACCGCAGCGATCCGCCCGATGCCATCCTGCGCGAGGTCTGGCAGCGCTCGGGTGGCCGGCGCTTCGCGCGTATCGAGGACGTGATCTCGACCGCCGAGCTTGCCGCCATCTCCGACCGCTACAAGAAGGTGGCGGGCTTCGACCGCGACACGCTGCGCACGCGCCCATCCTACGTTTAGCTCTGCATCCCTGCAGGGCCGGCCGGTGCTAGACTCCCGGCAAACTGGGAGACTGTCGTGGATCTCAACTTCGCACCGCCGGCCGAGGTTGCCGACCTCGCGCGCCGCGTTTCCGACTTCGTGAAGGCCAAGGTCGTGCCCTACGAGAAGGACCCGCGCTGGACCGCGCATGGGCCGACCGACGAGCTGCGCGTCGAGCTGAACGCGCTCGCCCGCGCCGCCGAGGTCTTCGCGCCGCACGTGCCGACCGAGTATGGCGGCCGCGCCATCGGCTTCGTCGCCCGCGCCTTCGTGTTCGAAGCGGCGGGCTACTCCATCCTGGGGCCGACGGCGATCCACTGCGCCTCGCCCGACGAGGGCAACATCCATCTGCTCGACGTCGTGGCGCGGCCCGATCAGCGCGAGCGCTTCCTGAAGCCGTTGGCGCAAGGCAAGATCCGCTCCTGCTTCTGCATGACCGAGCCGGGCGGCGCGGGTTCCGATCCCAGCCTGTTGCAGGCGACGGCGCGGCTCGACGGCAACGAGTGGGTCATCAACGGCCGCAAGTGGCTGATCACCGGCGCCGAGGGCGCGGGCTTCGCCATCGTCATGGCCAAGGTCGAGGGTGGCCCGCACGACGGCCACGCCACTCTGTTCCTGGCCGACCTGCCCGATCCCGCGATCCGCATCGAGCGCACGCTCGACACCATCGATTCCAGCTTCACCGGCGGCCATGCGGTGATCGAGATCAAGGACCTGCGCCTGCCGGCCGACGCCGTGCTGGGCGAGGTCGGCAAGGGCTTCCGTTACGCCCAGGTGCGGCTCGCCCCGGCGCGGCTCAGCCATTGCATGCGCTGGTTGGGCTCGGCGATGCGCGCCCACGACATCGCGACCGACTATGCGCGCACCCGCGTCGCCTTCGGCAAGACGCTGGGCGAGCACGAGGGCGTGTCGTTCATGCTGGCCGACAACCACATGGACATCCATCAGGCGCGACTGTCGATCCTGCACACCGCCTGGCTGCTCGACCGCGGCGAGCGCGCGTCGAACGAAAGCTCGATGAGCAAGGTCGTGTGCTCCGAGGCGATCGCCCGCGTCGCCGACCGGTCGATGCAGATCCTGGGCGGCATGGGCATGACGCGCGACACCGTGGTCGAGCGCATCTTCCGCGACACCCGCGCCTTTCGCATCTACGATGGGCCGTCGGAGGTCCATCGCTGGGCGTTGGGCGCCCGCATCGTTTCGGGGAAGATGTAGGATGCCGGGAGCGCGCGACTCCAGTGGCGGTCGCGGCATCAACCCTCATACAGATGACACGCCACCGCGCGGCCACTGCCGAGGTCGCGCAGCGGCGGGTCGGCGGTCTTGCAGCTCTCCATCGCCTGCGGGCAGCGGGTATGGAAGCGGCAGCCGGGCGGCGGGCGCATGGCCGACGGCACTTCGCCGGTGATGATCTGCTGCGGCCGGCTCGCTTCGACCTCGGGGTCGGGGATCGGGATCGCCGCCAGCAGCGCCTGCGTGTAGGGATGCAGCGGCTTGGCGTAGAGCTCGCCGCGCGGCGCGATCTCGACGATGCGGCCCAAATACATCACGGCGATGCGATGGCTGATGTGGCGGACCACGGCGAGGTCGTGGGCGATGAAGATGTAGGTGAGCCCCAGCCGCTCCTGCAGCTCCTGGAACAGGTTCACCACCTGCGCTTGGATCGACACGTCGAGCGCCGACACCGGCTCGTCGCAAATGATCAACGACGGCTCGAGCGCCAGCGCGCGGGCGATGCCGATGCGTTGCCGCTGGCCGCCCGAGAATTCGTGCGGATAGCGGTCGGCCATGTCGGGCAACAGGCCCACCATGTCGAGCAGGTTCGCGACACGCGCATCGTAGGCGGCGCGATCCGCCGCGAGCCCGTGCACTTCCAAGGGCTCGCCGACGATCTCCGACACCTTCATGCGCGGGTTCAACGAGCCGAACGGATCCTGGTAGACCATCTGCATGCGGCGCCGGATCGGCCGCATGCGCGAGCGATCGTGGCCGGAGATGTCCTCGCCCTCGAACACCACCTGGCCCGCCGTGATGTCGATCATCTTCAGGACGGCGAGGCCGGTCGTGCTCTTGCCGCAACCCGATTCGCCGACCAGCCCGAGCGTCTCGCCGCGGCGCACGTCGAACGACACGCCGTCGACCGCCTTCACACTGCCGACCTGGCGGCGCACCACCGTGCCGGCCATCACCGGGAAGTGGACCTTGAGGTCCTTCACCTCGAGGACAGTGTCAGGCTTGGAGCTGGGCATGGAAATGGCAGGCCGAGAGATGGTCGGGGGCGGCGGTGACGAGCGGCGGCCGCTCGCTGTGGCAACGGTCGGCGGCGCGCCGGCAGCGTTGGGCGAAGGCGCAGCCCGGCGGCAGGTTGGCGAGGTTGGGCGGCTGGCCCTCGATCGGCACCAGCCGCGTCCCCGCCTCCTGGTCGAGTCGCGGCACCGAGGCCATCAGGCCGATCGTGTAGGGATGGCGCGGCCGTGCATAAATCTCGCGCGCCGGCCCGGCCTCGACGATGCGCCCGCCATACATGACGCAGACACGATCGGCGTAGCGCGCCACCACGCCGAGATCGTGGGTGATGAGGATGAGCGCCGAGTTGGCGGCGCGCGTCACCTCTTTCAAGAGCGCCAGGATCTGCGCCTGCACCGTGACGTCGAGCGCCGTCGTCGGCTCGTCGGCGATGATGAGTTGCGGCTGGCAGGCGAGCGCCATGGCGATCATGGCGCGCTGGCGCATGCCGCCGGAGAACTGGTGGGGATAGGATTTCACGCGGCTCTTGGCGTCGGGCAGGCGCACGCGGGCCAAAAGCTCGGCCGCCTTGTCCATCGCCTGGGCCCACGGCGTCTTGCGGTGCAGGTTGATCGGCTCGGCGATCTGCAGGCCCACCGTGAGCGAGGGATTGAGCGAGCTCATCGGCTCCTGGAAGATCATGGCGATGCGATCACCGCGGATGGCGCGGATCTCCTCGTCGGAGAGCCTCAGGAGATCGCGGCCGTCGAACACCACCTCGCCCGCCGTGATGCGGCCGGGCGGATTGGGGATCAGCCGCAGCAGCGACATCGCCGTCACGCTCTTGCCCGAGCCCGACTCGCCCACGATGGCCAGCGTCTCGCCGGCCGCCAGGTCGAACGACACGTCGTCGACCGCCTTGACGACCCCGCGCTCGGTGCGGAACTCGGTCGAGAGGCCCTTTACGCTCAAGAGACTCATTGCTGGGAGCGCGCCACTCCGTGGCGCCTCTTCTGCATCGACATCACATGAGCGCCACGGAGTGGCGCGCTCCTAGCCATGATCAATACCCCATCTTCTTCTTCAGCTCCTGGTCGATCCAGATGCGGGCGTAGATCGGGCCGGGCCGGATCGAGCCGGCGCTCATCTCGCCGCCGTAGTTCTTCACCCACGGCCACCACGCGGCGTAGACGTACGGCGTCGGCAGCCAGATGTAGGGCGCCTTGTCCATGATCTCGACCGTCATCTCGCGCAGCATCGCCTTGCGCTTGTCCTCGTCGCGCGTCTTGTAGACCTCGTTCATCTTGGCATCGAACGTGGCATCCGAGTACATCGACGGATTCCAGGTCTGGCCGGTGATGAAGCTCTTGCGGATGCTGGTCGTCGGATTGGTGTGGCTGGAGCTCATCAGGTAGCCCGCCGCGTGCTTGCGCGTCGTCATGGCCGACAGGAAGGCGCCGTACTCCATCGGCAGCAGCTCGACCTTGACGCCGACCTGCTCGAAATAGGCCGCCAGCAGCGGTGCCATGTCGACATGGCTCGGCGAGCACGAGCAGTACTGCATCTTGAAGGTGAAGCCGTTGGGGTACCCGGCCTCCTTCAAGAGCGCCTTGGCCTTCTTCGGGTTGTATTCGTAGAGTTCCTTGACCGAGGCCGGCATCTTGTCGAGCGAGTCGAAGTAGCCGTCCCAGTCGGGATACATCGGATAGGCGTGCATCACCGCCTCGCCGCTGAAGTGCGCGTCGATGATCTCCTGCTTGTTGACGGCCATGTTGAGCGCGCGGCGCACTCGCACGTCGTCGAACGGCTTGGTGTCGGTGCGCAGCGCCACGAAGCTGCCCAGGATCGACAGGCGCTTGGCGAACTGCAGTTGCGGCGCGCTCTTCTTCAGCTCGGGAATGTAGCGCGGGTTGATCGATTCGAGCAGGTCGAGCTTGGCGGTGCGTATCGCGGCATGCTGGGTCGCCTCGTCCTTGATGGTGCGATAGACCAGCTTGTCGAGGAACGGCAGCTTGTACTCCGCGCCGCCCAGCTTCTCCTTGTCCCAATAGATCGGGTTCCTGGTGTAGGTGTTGGAATTGCCGGAGACGAAGTCGGTCAGCAGGAAGGGGCCGGTGCCGTTGACGTTCTTCCAGTTGTTGGGCCCGGCATCGACCACTTCCTTGGGCATGATCACCGTGTAGAAGCCCCAGGCCAGGCGATAGTCCCACTCGGCGTTGTATTCCTTGAGGTTGAAGACGACGGTGTACCTGTCCTTGGCCACGACATCGCCGACGAAGTCGTAGTAGCCGCCGATGTGCTTGGGGCTCGAGCGTAGCCGGTTGAAGGAGAAGGCCACGTCCTCGGCCGTGAGCTCGCGGCGGGCCATGACGCCCGGCTTCTCGGGGAACATGATGCCCTTACGCAGGGTGAACACCACCGACAGCGGATCGTCGACCAGCTCCCACTTCTCGGCGAGCTCGCCGCGCTGCGCTTCGGTGGCGAGATAGGCGTCGGCCACGAACGGATGTTTGCCGCCCTTGCGCACGCTCTTGTCGAGATCGGCCGCCACCAGCTGCTCGTAGAACTGGCCGGTGTCGTGGTTCAGCTTCCAGTTCCAGTCGTGCGGATCCCACGACAGCGCCGACAGGGTCGCGAACATGGTGCCGACTTCCAGCGTGCCACCGTACTGCGGCTTGCGGTCGTTCTCGGCCAAGGCCGTCCCCGCCGCCAGCAGCGCCGCGGCGGCGACAAGTGCACGTGTGAGAGTCTTCATGGTCGTTCCTCCCGTCACCCGTCCTCCCGACCGGAGCGCGAAGTGGAGGGACCTCCTTTGTCGATGCACCGACAAGACGAGGTCCCTCGGCTTCGCTGCGCTGCGCTCGGGACGACGATGTCCGCTAGTGTCCCATCTTCTTCTTCATCTCCTCGTCGACCCACATGCGGGCGTAGATCGGGCCGGGTCGGACGGCGCCGGCGCGCAGCTCGCCGGCGTAGTTCTTCACCCACGGCCACCACGCCGTGTAGACGTAGGGCGTCGGCAGCCAGATGTAGGGCGCGAGGTCGAGGATCTCGACGGTCATGGCGCGCAGCATCTCGACGCGCTTCTCCTCGTCCCTCGTGCGGTAGACCTCGTCCATCCGCGCGTCGTACTTGGCATCCGACCAGCCCGACGGGTTCCATTGCTGGCCGGTGGTGAAGCTCTTGCGGATGGTCGTCGTCGGGTTGGTGTGGCCGTTGTTCATCATGTAGCCGACGGTCATGGTGCGCGAAGTCATGGCGCTCAGGAACGCGCCGTACTCCATCGGCTGGATCTCCATCTTCACGCCGACCTGCTCCAGGTAGGCCGCCACCAGCGGCAGCAGGTCCATATGGTCGGGGCTGCACGAACAGACCTGGACCTTGAAGGTGAAGCCTTTGGGATGGCCGGCTTCGGCCAGCAGCTTCTTGGCCTTCGCCGGGTCGTACCTGAACAGCTCCTGCACCGAAGCCGGCATCTCCTTCAGCGGCTGGAAGTAGCCGATGTAGTCGGGATGCATGGGATAGGCGAACAGCTCGGCGTTGCCGTTGTAGTAGGCCTTGACGATCTCGTCCTTGTTGACCGCCATGTTCATGGCGCGGCGCACGCGCACGTCCTTGAACGGGCTGTCGACATCCTGGCGGAACGACAGGAACGTGCCGCTCATGTTGAGCCAGCGGTTCCACTTGAGCTGCGGTGCGCTCTTCTTCAGCGAGTCGACGTTCTGCCAGCGGATCGCTTCGAGAATGTCGAGCTTGCCGGTGCGCAGTGCGGTGATGAACGTCGCCTCGTCCTTGATGGTGCGGTAGGTGATCTTGTCGATGAACGGCAGCTTGTATTCCTGGCCGCCGATCTTGTCCTTGTCCCAGTAGTCGGGATTCCTGGTGTAGACGTTGGAGTTGCCCGACACGAAGTCAGTCAGCATGTACGGCCCGGTGCCGTTCATGTTCTTCCAGTTGCCGGCGCCCGCTTCGACGACCTCCTTGGGATAGATGCCCGAGAAGTAGCCGTAGCCGAAGCGGTAGTCCCATTCGGCGAAGTAGTCCTTGAACTCGAACACCACCGTGTGCTTGTCGGGCGCGTGGGCCTTGGCGACATGATCGAAGTAGCCCTTGATCTTGCGCGGGCTGTTGTCGAGCCGGCTGTAGGCGAAGATCACGTCGTCGGCCACGAGCTCGCGGCTCTTCATGACGCCGGGCTTGTCCGGCCACATGACGCCCTTGCGCAGCTTGATCTCGACCCTGAGCGGATTGTCCTTCCACTCCCAGCTCTCGGCCAGCTCGCCGCGCATGGCGTCCGACGGCAGCCAGGCATCGGCGACGAACGGATGCTTGCCGCCCGCCTTGACGCTCTTGGAGAGGTCGGCGGCGAACAGCTGCTCGTAGACCATGCCGGTGTCGTGGTTGTGCTTCCAGTTGAAGTCCTGGGCGTCCCACGACAGCGCCGACAGGGTGACGTAGACCGTGCCGATCTCGACCGACCCGCCGTACTTCGGCTTCTCGTCGTTGGCGAATGCCGCGCCTGCCGCCAGCGCCAGCGCGCTCGCCAGCAATGTTGCCCTGAATGTGCTCACGTCTTTCCTCCCTTCACTTTCCCTCCCCGCCAAAGCGGACGGGGAACGTCATCCGCTCAATGTCCCATCTTCTTCTTCAGCTCCTGGTCGACCCAGATGCGGGCGTAGATCGGGCCGGGACGAACGGCGCCGGCACGCAGCTCGCCGCCGTAGTTCTTCACCCACGGCCACCATGCCGAGTAGACGTAGGGAATCGGCAGCCACACATACGGTGCCTGGTCGAGGATCTCGCGCGTCAGCTCGCGCAAGAGCTTGATGCGAGTGGCCTCGTCCTTGCTGCGGAACACCTCGTCCATTTTCGCGTCGTACTTGGGGTCGCTGTAGGCCGCCGGGTTCCAGAGCTCGCCGGTGATGAAGCTCTTGTGGATGGTGCGCGTCGGATTGACGTGGCCGGAGTTCATGAAATAGGCCGGCGTGTGCGTGCGCGAGCTCATGGCGCTCAGAAAGGCGCCGTACTCCATCGGCTGGATCTCGAGCTTCACGCCGACCTGCTCGAGGTAGGCTGCGACCAGCGGCAGCAGGTCCATGTGGTCGGGATTGCACGAGCAGACCTGCACCTTGGTGGTGAAGCCTTTCGGATAGCCCGCGTCGGCCAGCAGCTTCTTTGCCTTGGCCGGATCGTAGGTGAACAGCTCCTTCACCGACGCGGGCATGTCCGACAGCGGCTCGAAATACGGCCCGTAGTCGGGGTGCTGCGGGTAGGCGAACAGCTCGGCGTTGCCGTTGTAGTAGGCCTTGACGATCTCGTCCTTGTTGATCGCCATGTTGAGGGCGCGACGCACGCGGATGTCCTTGAACGGACCGTCGACGTCCATGCGCAGCGCCATGAAGGTGCCGGACTGGGCGAGCCAGCGATTCCACTGCAACTGTGGTGCGCTCTTCTTCAACGAGTCGACGTTCTGCCAGCGGATCGCCTCCAGAATATCGAGCTTGCCCGTGCGCAGTGCCGAGATCCAAGTCGCCTCGTCCTTGATGGTGCGATAGACGACCTTGTCGACGAACGGCAGCTTGTAGTCCTGGCCGCCGATCTTCTCGGTGCCCCAGTAGATCGGGTTCTTGGTGTAGGTATTGGAATTGCCCGACACGAAGTCGGTGAGCTGGAAGGGACCGGTCCCGACCGCGTTCTTCCAGTTGGTGGCGCCCGCGTCGACCATCTCCTTGGCATAGATCGGCGAGTAGTAGCCCCAGCCGAAGCGATAGTCCCATTCGGCGTGGAAATACTTCATGTAGAAGACGACGGTGTGCTTGTCGGGTGTCTCGACCTTCGCAACATGGTCGAAGTAGCCCTTCTGCTGCTTGGGGCTCGAGATCAGCCGCTTGAAGCTGTAGGCCACGTCCTCGGAGGTGAGCTCGCGGCTTTGCATGACGCCGGGCTTGTCGGGAAACATGATGCCGCGCCGCAGCTTGATCTCGACGCGCAGCGGATCGTCCTTCCACTCGTAGCTCTCGGCCAGCTCGCCCTTGATGGCATCCTGCGGCAGGTAGCCATCGGCCACGAAGGCATGCTTGCCGCCGCGACTGCGCGCCTTGGAAAGATCGCCCTGGAAAAGCTGCTCGAGGTACTGGCCGGTATCGTGGTTGAGCTTCCAGTTCCAATCGTGCGGATCCCACGACAGCGCCGAAAGGGTGATGTAGACGGTGCCGATCTCGAGCGTACCGCCGTACTTCGGCCTCTCGTCATTGGCGAGCGTGCCGCCGGCGGCCAGTGCCAGGGCGCCCGCCAGCAATGCTGACTTGATTGGTCTCATGACGGTCCTCCCTCTTGTCCGCCGCTGGAAGCGCGCCACTCGGTGGCGCGTCTCCTGCATCGACAGCATGAGCGCTACGGAGTGGCGCGCTCCCAGCAATGACTCATCGGCTCCCTCTCATCCTCGGATCGAGCAGGTCGCGCAGCGCGTCGCCGAACACGTTGATGGCGTAGACCACGATGGTGATGCAGAGGCCGGGCGCCAGTGCCAGCCACGGCGCGAGATACATGAACGAACGGCCCGAGCCCGACAGCATGCCGCCCCAGGTCGGCGCCGGCGGCGGCACGCCCAACCCGAGGAAGGCGAGGCCCGATTCGGCCAGGATGACGGCGCCGACGCGGGTGGTGAACAGCACGATCACCGGCGCCATCACATTGGGCAGGATATGCCTCCACAGGATGCGCGGCAGCGAAGCGCCGGTGGACTGCGCGGCGTGGACGTAGGCGTTCTCGCGCACCGACAGCACGGCGCCCCTGATGATGCGGCTGCCGCCGATGCCGTAGAGCAGGCCCAGGATGACGATCACCGGCCCCATGCCCGG
>VGCQ01000107.1 GCA_016870055.1 Alphaproteobacteria bacterium
CCCGTGCACCCTCGCCAGCCGCAGCTGACTTTAGGAGCCTAAACACCCGTCAAGGCTAAACCCGCACTCGCCTAAAATGTAGGCAGGCCAACGTTCGGGTCACTCCGGGCGAGCGACCTTCACGAGTGTCCGGCAATCCGATGCAATTAGGCACAGCGTTTTGGACACTCCGGACACGTTGGGCGTTTGCATTTCTTTAGAATAAAAAAGAGAAGGAATCAGCGTCCGGAGGATCGAAACTGCCCGCCGTGGTTCCGCGGTGGTTCCGAATGCCCAATGCACTGGCGAGCATCCCGCGACGTGCTATCCTAACGCATTGGCAACAACGGAGGAAATGGCGCGCCCGAAGAGATTCGAACTCCTAACCTTCTGATCCGTAGTCAGATGCTCTATCCAGTTGAGCTACGGGCGCGTGGCCGGGCAGCCTCGTCGAGGGGCCCGGCGAAGAGGGGCGCACCCTAGTGAAAGCGGCCCGCCGACGCAAGTCGCGCGAGGGCCGCCGCGCCGCCCGTTCGGGGCCCGCCAAAGAGTGCACAATGCGGGCCAAGTGCCTCACGCGGCTGGGAAATCGGCCCTTGGAAGTTTCCCTTGCTTTCAAGTAGCATCACGGGCATCTGGATTCGGGGGCCGGCGTCCTCAGTCGAGCTGGCCCGGAATTTCCGGGGCGGCTTCGATCGGGGCGCCCAATTCGTGATGCCAGGGCAGGTTCGAGGCCAAACAATGGCGCTAAGAGTCCAACGGTCCGCGCTCGTTCTGGCGGCGATCGTACTCAGCGGATGCGAAGGAGGCCCCTTCGCGACCGCCGGCGGCCAAGGCCCGGCAACGTCCAACCCGATGATCAGCCAGACCGGCACGCAGACGGTGCGCCAGCGCGTCCAGCAGCTGCGCGCCGACCAAACGGCGCTGGCCAGCGCGATCTCCCAGCAGCAAGGCCAGCTCGGCTCGACGCGCAGCCAGATCGCGAGCGAAACCCAGGCCTATTCCAGCCTGGTGAACGGCATCACGTCGCGCCTGCAGGCCGGCACCACGCCTGGCAATCCCGAGCTGGTCAACCAGTGGAACTCCGCCCAGGCCAAGCTCGACGCAGTGACGATGAATGTCGGCACGCTGAATTCGCTCGCCACCCAGGTGACGACCCAGGCCTCGGTCGCCGGCTACCTGCTCGAGAATGTGCGCGCCACCCTCGCCGTCGGCGGCGCCGTCGAGGAGGACCATCGCAACCTGCGCAGCATCGAGAGCCAGACCACCTCCTCGATGCAGCAGATCGACCGGCTGATCTCCGACCTCAACGCCGAGATCGCCCGGCAGAACGGCTTCCTGGCGCGCGAGCGCACCAATCTCGCGGCGCTGTCCTACGGCGTCAATCTGGGCCGCCTCGGCGCGCCCGGGCCGCAGCGCGTCACGGTGACGCCGCGCCGCGTCGCGGTGCAGCCGACGCTCGGCATGCCCGTGCAGCTCGGCGATGGCCGCTAAGCCGCCCGCCCGTCGCCTCCTCACCCTTCTCGGATTGGTCGTCGGCCTTGTCGCGTCGCTTGGCGTGGCGGCGTCCGCCCAAGATCTGTCGGCAGCCGACCGCTCGGCGATCCGCGGCGTCATCCAGTCGCAGGTCGACGCCTTTCGGCAGGACGATGGCGAGCTCGCCTTCAGCTATGCCTCGCCCGCCATCCGCCGCCTGTTCGGCTCGTCCGAGATCTTCATGACGATGGTGCAGCAGGGCTACCAGCCGGTCTATCGCCCGCGCAGCTTCGAGTTCCGCGAGATCGTGACCCTGCACGGCCAGATCACGCAGAAGGTCCATATCGTTGGCCCCGACGGCCGTCCCGTCACGGCATACTATCCGATGACGCAGCTGCCCGACGGCGCGTGGCGCATCGACGGCTGCTACTTGCAGGCGCCGGAAGAACACCAGGCCTGACTTTCCATCGTGGATCGCCTGTCGCCCAAAATGCTGGCGCTGCTGGTCGCGCTGACGTTGGCCTGGGGCACCAACTGGCCGATGTTCAAGATCGCGCTCGACGAGCTGCCGGTGCTCACCTTCCGCACCATCGTGCTGGCGACGGCCGCTGCGATGCTGACTGCCATCCTGCTGGTCCGCGGCGAAAGCTTCGCCGTACCGCCGGGCAAGTGGCCGGCGCTCGCCGCGGCCGCCGCGGGCAATATCTTCGTCTGGAACATCGCGACCTCGCTCGCCGTGCTTTACATACCCTCGGGGCACGCCTCGGTGCTGGCCTACACCATGCCGCTCTGGGTTGCCGCGCTGGGCTTCGTCTTCTTCAGGCAACGGTTGGGCGGCCGCCTGCTCGCCGCGCTGCTGATCGGCGCGCTCGCGGTGCTGGCCCTCATGACCCCCAACCTGCAGAGCTATGAGCAGGCGCCGGCCGGCCTGTTCTGGGGCCTGTTCGCGGGCTTCTGCTGGGCCTGCGGCACCTTCGTCGTCAAGCGTACGAGCTGGGCCGGCATGGGCCTGTCGCTGACCTTCTGGCAGGTCGTGATCAGCCTGCCACCGATCGCGCTCGGCGCCTTGGTGATCGATGGCCTGCCCGATCGCTGGCCGTCGGCCGCTGCACTCGGCGTCACGATCTACACCGGTGCCATCCCGATGGCGTTCGGCACCGCCATCTGGTTCGCTCTGGTCAAGCTTTTGCCCACCCAAGTCGCGGCGCTGTCGTCGATCGCCATCCCGATCGTCGCGGTGGTGAGCGGCGTGCTGATCCTGCACGAGCCCCTGTCGGGGCTGCAGGCGCTGGCCATCGCCTCGACGGTCGTGGCGCTGTGGCTCGCCCTGGTACCGGCGCGGGGGCGCTGAAGCATTGTGCGTTCAGCTGGAATCAGCTGGACGCACAATGCCTGAGAAACTGCTGTCGAAACCTGGGCGTTTGCGTTTAGTCGGAACCGCAAGCGGCTCCGACCAAACGCAAGCCGCTCTAAGTCACCCGCAGCGACAGCGGCGCGATCCGCTCGGCCGGACGGCCGGCATAGTCGTGCTTCACGGTGTCCCGCAGCATCTGGGCCTGCGCCTCGGCCAGCCGCTCCATGGCGCCGGCCGGATCGAGATTGAGTGGTGCGCCGTCCGCGAGCACGATCTCGCCGCCCACCAGCACGGTCCGCACGGCGCGGTCGGCGGCATGGAAGACGAACGAGCGCAGGGGATCGCGCACCGGCTGCATCAGCGGGTGGGCAAGGTCGACCAGCACGATATCGGCCTGCGCACCGGGCGCCAGGATGCCGATATCGTCGCGGCCGAGCGCGTTGGCGCCGCCGATCGTCGCGGCCTCGAAGGCACCGCCGGTGTCGAGGCTCGCGATGTCCTCGCTCATCAGACGGCCGGCGACGATGGCCAGCCGCATCTCCTCGATCAAATTGTGCGGCGCGCAGTCGGTGCCGAGCCCGACAGTGACGCCGCGCGCGCGATAGCGGCCGACGTGGTCCATGGCCAGGCCGTAGCGGGCGAACGGCTGCGGGCAATGAGCGACCGCCGCGCCGGCCTCGGCAATCAAGTCGAGGTCCTTCGCGGTATGCCAGCGGATCTGCGGATGCTCGTCGAGCAAAATGCAGTGCGCCAGGATGGTGCCGGGCTTCATCAGGCCCTGCGCCGCCGCCCACTGCACGGAGGTCACGCCATAGCGGCGGATCATCTCGCGCACTTCGACCACGGACTGGCCGATATGGGTCGAGAACGGTCGGCCGGTCTCGTCGGCGTGCTTGCGGCCAGCGGCGAACAGCTCGGGCGTCACGGTGTCGATCTGCGCCGGAAAGACCATGGCGCCGAGCCGGCCGGAATTGTGCGACTCGGCCTCGGCCATCACCGCCTTGGCCTTGTCGAACTCGGCGTGGCCACCCGCCTCGTCCCACTTCCAGGTGACGGTTTGCGGTGCGCTCATACCCCACCGTGCCGAGGCGAAGGTCGGGCCCGCGTAGAAGCGCATGCCGCTTCGGACCATGGTTTCGAGCCAGCCGGCAAACGGCACTGTGACGTCGCAGGCCGTGGTGGTGCCGGCGCGCAGCATTTCGGCATAAGACATCTCGGCCGCCGCGGCGCGACCCTCGGCCGGCAGCCGGAAGGCCTGCAGGCGCTCCATCAAGCCGGTCATCTGCTGCTCGGGCACGCCATGATCCTCGCGCACGCCGCGATAGCCGGGCTCGGTCGTCGGATGGCTATGGATGTTGATCAGCCCAGGCAGGGCGAGCATGCCGCTGCCGTCCAGCACCGGCTCGTTGGCCTCCGCCGGGCGCGCGCCGGCCGGGGTGATTTCTGCAATGCGGCCGTCCTTCAGGAACAGGTCGACCTGGCGGCGATAGACGTGACGGCGCGCCGTGCCGTCGCCAACCACGGCCCACGACAAATTGCGGATCGATGTCGGCCGAGAATTCATGTTCACCCTCCCCAAAGGCACGTTCGTTGCTTAGGCTGTGCACAACGACGATAGGGGGCGAACCTCGGGGGAACAAGGAGGCGGCCAATGAAGATCGTGAAATGGGCAGCGCAAGTCGCAGCGGCGGCGATGCTTGCCGGAATGCCATGGGCGGCATCGGCACAGACGCTGAAAGTGGTGATGCATTCGGACGTCAAGATCCTCGATCCGATCTGGACCACTGCCTACATCGTGCGCAACCACGCCTACATGATCTACGACACGCTGTTTGCCGTGGATGACAAGCTCGCGGTCAAGCCGCAGATGGTCGACACCTGGAAAGTGAGCGACGACAAACTCACCTACACGTTCACGCTGCGCGACGGCCTGAAGTTCCACGACGGCCAGCCTGTGACGTCCGAGGATTGCATCGCCTCGATCAAGCGCTGGGCGGCGCGTGACGCGATGGGCCAGAAGCTCATGGAGTTCGCGCGCGACCTGAAGGCGGTCGACGACAAGACCTTCACCCTGTCGCTGAAAGAGCCGTACGGCCTGGTGCTGGAATCGCTCGGCAAGCCATCCTCACTGGTGCCCTTCATCATGCCCAAGCGCGTCGCCGACACGCCGCCCAACGTGCAGATCACCGAGTTCGTCGGCTCCGGGCCTTTCGTCTTCCGGCGCGACCTGTGGCGGGCCGGCGAGACGCTGATCTACGAGAAGTTCAAGGACTACAAGCCGCGCCCCGAACCGGCCTCCGGCTTGTCGGGTGGCAAGGTCGTGCACCTCGACCGCGTCGAGTGGCTGGCGATCTCCGATGCGCAGACGGCAGCCAACGCGCTGCTCAACGGCGAGATCGATATTGTCGAGCAGCCGGTGATCGAGCTGCTGCCGCTGTTGGAAAAGGACAAGAACATCGAGATCAGGGATTTCAATCCGCTGGGCTCGCAGTACAGCTTCCGTTTCAACACGCTGCACAAGCCGTTCAACGACGCCAAGATCCGCCAGGCCGTGCTCTATGCCTTGAATCAGCGCGACTTCCTGATGGCGGGCATCGGCAATCCGAAATACTTCAAGGAATGCAAGGCGGTGTTCATCTGCGGCACCCCCAACGCCACCGACAAGGCCTTCGAGGACAAGCTCGGGTCCAACTTCGCCAAATCGAAGGAGCTCCTGAAGGAAGCGGGCTACGACGGCTCACCGGTCGTGCTGCTCTATGCCACCGACACCAACACCGGCCGGTTGTCGCCGATCGTGAAGTCGCTGCTCGAGCGCGGCGGCTTCAACGTCGACATCCAGCCGATGGACTGGCAGACCGTGCTGTCGCGTCGCGCCCGCAAGGAGCCGCCGTCGGCCGGCGGCTGGAGCGGCTTCATGACGTCGTGGGTCTCGGCCGACCTGCTCGATCCCATCATGTCGTCGTTCGTGAGCGGCGCCTGTGACAAGGCGGCGGTCGGCTGGCCGTGCGATGCCAGGCTCGAGGAGCTGCGCGCCGCCTATGCGCGCACGACCGATGCGGCGGAGCGCAAGTCGCTGGCCGAGCAGGTCCAAGTCCGACTTTCCGAGTATCCGACATTCGCCCATCTCGGACAGTTCAACATTCCGATGGCGCGCCGCACCACGGTCACCGGCAACCTAGAATCGCCGGTGCCGGTGTTCTGGAACGTGCGGAAAAAGCAGTAGAGCGGCTGTCGATCAGCCGAGCTCGAAGCTCGCCACGCCGAACAGGCCGCCGGCGTCGATCTCGGGATCGGCGCCGGTGTACATGCGCGCCGTCTCGAAGGAGGGTTTCAGCCCGAGCCGTTCGGCCCAGGCCGCAGCGGCGGAATTGACGCCGGCCACGTCGACCGCGACGGCGGCGGCGCCGAGCTGGCGACCCGTCGCGGCGAACAGCGCAGAGGCGATGTCGGGTGTCTCGGCGTAGAGTGGCCCGACACGGGCGCCGGCCTGGCAGGCGCGCATGACGGCAAAGCCCGCCAGCGAACCGTCCCGCACCGCCACCATCGCCGTGCGTTCAGGCAGGGAAATCCACGACGCGAGGAAGGCATCACGCGCCTCGGGGAAGAAGCGGCGGTCGTAGGCGGCGAGCTTGTCGAAGGCGATGCTCCGGGCATCGACCAGCCGCACCCCGGCCGGTGGCTTGGCGTCCTGCGCGGCGCCCTCGTAGCGGACGTTGTTCCAGGCCAGGCGGAAGCCCGACTTGCGATAGTTCACCTGTTGCGCCACCACGCCGTCGAGCCCGACATTGCGCCCTGCCAGCCGCGCCATGCCGGCCCGCCAGACCTCGATGCCATAGCCCTTGCCGCGCACCGCAGGCCGGGCGATGTAGAAGCCGAGGAAGCCGAAGCCCGCGCCGTACTTCACGACCGAGATGCAGGCGACCGGCTCGCCGTTCAGGCGGCCGATCAGAAAGCCGCCGGGATCGGCAGCAAAGAAGGCATGGGCGTCGGTCTTGCCCGGGTTCCAGCCCTCGTCCGCGGCCCAGCGTGCCATGCGCTGGACGTCGTCGACGCTGGCCACCGAGATGTCGAATGTCATGCCGGCGACCTTGGCACGCCAGCGGAGGTCTCATGCCCTATTCGGCCGCCTTCGCCCTTGCCGCGAAGAACCGGTTCTCCGGTCGCGGCAGGCCGAGATTCTCGCGCAAGGTCTTGCCGCGGTACTCGGTGCGGAACAGGCCGCGATGCTGTAGCTCGGGCACCACCTGATCGACGAAGTCGTCGAGCCCGCCGGGCAGATAGGGGAACATCACGTTGAAGCCGTCGCAGGCGCCGGTCGTGAGCCACTCCTCCATCTGGTCGGCGATCATCTTGGGTGTGCCCAGCATGCCGAGCCCACCGTAGCCGCCCAGCCGGCCGGCGATCTGGCGCACCGTGAGCTTCTCGCGTTGGGCGAGTGCAATGACGCGCTCGCGACCGCTCTTGCTCTGGTTGGTCTCGGGGATCTCGGGCAGCGGGCCGTCCGGATCGAACTTGCGGGCGTCCTGGCCGATTGCAATCGACAGGGTGGCGATGCCGCTGTCGTAGCTCACCAGGCTGTCGAGCCTGGCGCGCTTCTCGCGCGCTTCATCGAGCGAGGAACCGACCACGACAAAGGCGCCCGGCAGGATCTTGATGTGGTCCGGGTTGCGGCCACAGCGCGCGGCGCGGTCCTTCACGTCGGCGTAGAAGGCACGGCCGGCCTCGATCGGGCCACCGGCGGCGAATACCATCTCGGCAGTCTCAGCAGCGAGCTGCCGGCCGGCATCCGAGGCGCCGGCCTGCACCATCACCGGCCAACCCTGGATGGGCCGCGCGATGTTGAGCGGCCCGCGCACCTTCAGGTACTTGCCCTTGTGGTCCAGCACATGGAGCTTGTCGGGATCGAAGTAGACGCCCGACTCGACGTCGCGGATGAAGGCATCGTCGGCCCACGAGTCCCACAGCCCGGTCACGACATCGAAGAACTCGCGGGCGCGGGCGTAGCGCTCGCCATGCTCCATCTGCTCGTCCATGCCGAAATTCAACGCGGCGTCGGGATTGGAGGTGGTGACGAGGTTCCAGGCGGCGCGGCCTTCGGAGATATGGTCGAGCGAGGCGAAGCGGCGGGCGATGGTGTAGGCAGGCTCGAAGGTGGTCGAGGCGGTGGCGATCAGCCCGAGCCGCTCGGTATGCATGGCGAGCGCCGGCAACAGCGTCAGGGGATCGAACGAGGTCACCGTGGCACTGCGCTTCAGCGCCTCCATCGGCATGTTCAACACCGCCAGATGATCGGCCATGAAGAAGGCGTCGAACTTGCCGCGCTCCAGGGTCTGGGCGTAGCGGATCAGTTCCTTGAGATTGAAGTTGGCATCGGGCGTGCCGCCGGGATAGCGCCAGGCGGCGGTATGGATGCTGACCGGGCGCATGAAGGCGCCGAGATGCAATTGACGTCGGGAGGTCATGGACTCCTATGTCGCCTCTGCCGCTCCGGCCGGCAAGACCGCGTCGCGCGACAACACCTCATCCGACGCCGCTGTTTTCTTATCAGACGACCGGCGGGTGCTTCTTGTCGGTGCCGGCCGCCTGTTCCCAGGCACGCGCCACCTGGAAGACCGTCGCTTCCTCGAAGTAGCGACCGACGAACTGCACCGAGATCGGCAGGCCATCGACCGACAGGCCGGCCAGCATGGCGAGCGCGGGGTGGCCCGAGACGTTGAACGGCGTGCGAGCCTGGCGGGCATAGGTGCGGTCGATGTCGGCCGGCCGGTCGATGCGGCAAGGCGGATCCATCGAGCTGGCGCACAGCAGGACGTCGACCTCGCGGAACGCCGCCTCGATCTCGGCGATCATCTGCAGGCGGCGGCGCTGCGCCTGCACGTAGTCGCCGGCGCCGAAGAAGGCGCCGGCCATCAAGCGCCGACGCGACAGCTGGCCATAGTCGCCCGGCCGCTCGCGCAGCCACGGCGCATGGATCGCCCAGGCCTCGCTTTGCAGGATGACGCGATTGACCGCGGCGAACTCGCCGAGCGTCGGCAAACGAATCCCGCGCACCTCCGCGCCCTCCATCTGCAGCGTGCGCGCCACGTGAGCGAGGGCGGCCGTAACTTCCGGCTCGGCCGGCACGTCGACCTCGTGGAAGTGCCGCACGAAGCCGACGCGCAGACCGCGCACGCTGCGGTCGAGGGCGGCGGCATAGCGACCGGCGGCCGAGGCGGCGCTGCCGGGGTCGAGCGGGTCGTGGCCGCCGATCGCTTCCAGCATCAGCGCGTTGTCGGCGACGGACCGTGTCATCGGCCCGATATGGTCGAGAGTGAAGGACAGCGGCAGCACGCCGCGCCGCGACACCAGCCCGTAGGTCGGCTTCAGGCCGACGATGCCGCAGCAGCTCGCCGGGTTGCGCACCGACCCGCCGGTGTCGGTGCCCAAGGCCAGAGGGAACAGGCCGCCCGCCACGCCTGCGCCCGAGCCCGACGACGAGCCGCCGGGATGATGATCGGTGTTCCAGGGATTGCGCGCCGGCGGCCAGGGCAGGTCGAAGCTCGGTCCGCCGATCGCGAATTCGTGCGTGGCGACCTTGCCCAGCACGATGGCGCCGGCACCGCGCAGCTTCTGCACGCACACCGCATCGGCAGCGGCGATATTGTCCTCGAGGATCTTCGAATGGGCCGTGGTTGGCAGGCCGGCGACATCGATGATGTCCTTGATGCCGACCGGCACGCCGTGCAGCGGCCCGCGCAGACGGCCGGCGGCGGCTTCGGTCTCCGCCGCCATGGCCGCCGCTAGAGCCGCCTCGGCGTCGAGCCGGATGAAGACATTGAGCTTGGGATCGAGCCGGGCAATACGGTCGAGCAGCGCCTGCATCAGCGCGACCGGCGACAGTTCCTTGGCGGCGATGGCGCGCGCCGCCTGGGCGGCGCTCAGCCAATGAAGCTCGCTCATCGGGCCGTTCCTCAAAGCCCCCTCCCCGCCCGCATCGGCGGCCACGGCTCGGCCGTGGGCTCGGTCGGTTGCTCGATGCGGCTCGCGACGTCGGCGGCCTGCTTGGCTGCCGCGGCGACGTCTTCGGGAAACTCGGCCAGCGCCTTGGCGAGGCCGGCGCGCCGCGCCAGCAGCTCGATCGTCGCCTTGTCCATCGCTCGGTTCGCTCCTCTTCAACGGTCGAGTTTCCAACGCGCGCTAGCGCTAGTCTACCGGCTCAGCGATTGGGGGACGGTACCGACAGGCCGGGCGGCAGCTTGTGCCATTCCCGGCCTTCCTTCGCTTGCCGGAAGCCGTAGTCGTAGAGCGATCGCATGTAGACCGGATCGAATTCGCCGGTCTTCTCGGCCGGCGGTTTGAAGTCGGTGCCGATGTAGGCGAGGTTGTAGTCGACGCCGTCGCGTTGGGAAGTAAAGTAGGTGCGCAGCACGTCGTTGACGCCACTCGCCGCCAGCATGGCGACGATGGCGCGGCCGGCGATCGAGATGGTTTGCCGCTCGGTCACGGCGTAGTCGGGATCGAGCCGCGCGTTGCGAATCACGTAGGCGTGCCGCTGGCGTTGGATGCGGGCCTGCGACATGTCGATCGACGGCGGATAGAGGAAGAGCTGGGCGATGGCACCGCCGTCGACATGCATCTCCTGATACTTGCGGCCGTCGAGCTCGACATCGACCATCACCGGCTGGAACAACCCGGGGATCGCCGCCAAGGCACGCAGGATCTTGCGAAAAAGGTCGAGCGCCTGCGGATGGCCGCTGGCGGCGAGTGCGCCAATGTTCCAGATCACCGGCCGCTGAGCGTCGAGATCGGTAGTGCCGATCAGCAGCAGCCGGCCCTCGCCATACTCGCGGGCGATCTCGGCGAACATCTTTTCGTCGGCATACTTGGCGATGATCTGGGCGAGCGGTGCGGTGTCGGCCATGGCATCGTCGAACACCGCCGCAGTGATGCCACGCGAGCGGTACACCATGTCTGGCGTGATGGTGGTGTAGACCTCGCGCACGGCATAGTCGTAGCTCGGTCCGAGGAAGGCGAAGGGTGCGATCAAGGCGCCGGTGCTGACGCCCGTCACCATCTTGAACTCCGGCCGCGTACCGGCCTGGGTCCAGCCGTTCAGCAGGCCGGCGCCGAACGCACCGTTGTCGCCGCCGCCCGACACGGCGAGGTAGGAGACGGGCGGCAGGCGCGTCGTCGAGCGACCCGCCGCGCGCAAATGCGCCTGCTCCTTGGCGAGCGCCCGCGCCGCTTCCTGGGCCATCAGAGTGGGATCACCGTCGGCGAAGAAGCGCAGGTTGGGAATGCCGAGCGGCTGCGCTCTCGTCGTGTCGGCTCTCGGCACTGCAGGCTCGCGCGAGGGGTGGCCACAGGCGGCAAGCGCCAGCGACAGCAGGCCGAGCGTCGCCATCCTGCCCAGCATCGAGATCGTCAATTCAATCGCTCCAGCTTGGTGATTTCCTGCGGCGGCAACTCGGCAAGGTAGAGATTGCCTTGGGCGTCGCCCGCAATGCCATGCGCGCCGTTGATGGCGCCGCGGCAGCGGCCGATCAATGCGCCATCGGCGCTCAACAAGGTGATGCGCGGGATCTGGTCGGTCACGAACACAAAGTCTCGATCGTCGACCCAGATCTGCATGGGATGATAGAAGTCGCCCCATTCGGCGAGGAACGCGCCTTGGCGGTCGAAGACCTGGACGCGGTTGTTCTCGCGATCGCCGACCAGCACCTTGCCGAAGCGGTCGATCCAGATGGCGTGCGGCGTGGTGAAGGCGCCGGGACCTGCGCCGCGGCCGCCCCAGGTCGCGATCAGGCTGCCGTCGGCCGCGAAGCGATGGACGCTGGAATTGCCGTAGCCGTCGGCGACGTAGATCTCGCCATCCGGCGCCTGGGCAGCCGCCGTAGGGTGATTGAACGGCGCGTCGAGCGCGGGCCAGTGCCGCCGGCCCAGAGCCTGCAGGAGCTTGCCCGAGTCGTCGAAGCGCAGCACCTGGTGGGCATCACGGTCGGCGACCAGGATGGCGCCGTCGGACGCGGGATTGATGTAGTGCGGCTCGGCCAGCACACCTTCGCCCCAGCTCCCGGCGAGGCGGCCGGCGCGATCGAACACCAGCACCGGCCGGTCAGTGCCGCGTTGCGCCACATGCACACGGCCGTGGGCATCGACCATGAGGTCGGACAGGAAGCCGAAGCTTTCGCCCGGCGGCAGACGTGCCCACTTGCGATGGATGGCGTAACGCCGATCGCCCAGGATCACCGTGTAGCGCTCGTCGGACATGGCGGGCTACTGCGGCACGCCCTAGCCCGGCTTGCTCGAGGCGTAGAGATAGGCGCGGATCTTCCAGGTGCCAGCGATCCGCCGGAAGACGACGAGCTCGTTGAACGATTCGCGCTGCTCCGCGCCGGTCGCCAGCGTCCTTATGCGACCGCTCGAGACGGTGCGCAGCCAGGCCATGTCGCCCGCGACCTCGGTCTCGGCGATCTGAAATCCGACGTCGAGCTTCAACGTGGCGAAGACCTGGCGATAGGCGGCACGCAATGCTTCGGTGCCCTGCACCGGCGGCAGGTTCTCCCGAATGAAGACCCCGTCGGGGGCATAGAGCGCGACCAAGCCTTCGACGTTGTTGGTGCGCAGCGCGGCGGCATAGCGCTCCATGACAGCGACGAGCTGGGCAGGATCGTCGGCGGTGGGCTGAGCTCGGGCGCCGCCGGCAACGACGACGGCGGCCGCCGCCAGCCCGATGCGCCTCCGGGTCAAAAACCGATTGGACATGGATCTGCTCCCAGCGTCGACCATAGGCAACACGCACTGCCGACGGCAAGATAGATCGTCTTGGGGAGCACAGATGACCGACGAACGC
>VGCQ01000108.1 GCA_016870055.1 Alphaproteobacteria bacterium
CTGCATGCGGCCGGCGCGGAGCTGACCGATCGGCAAAGTGGGTGGCGCACGGCCCGCCGTCGGTCGCGGCGGCGTGGTTTCGCTCGCCAGCGGCGTCAATGCGGCAGCGACATCGTCGTCGCCCAGCAGCGCCGACAGACCGCGGCCGAGGCCGCGCGGCTTAAGCGGCTGGCTCATGCGTGATGGCCTCCTCGGAAAGAGCGCGCCGGCGGCGGATGAACTCGCTCGCCAGCAGGATGTAGGCCTGGGCGCCGGCGCAGGCATTGTCGTAGATCAGCACCGGCAGGCCGTGCGAGGGCGCCTCGGCGATGCGCACGTTGCGCGGAATCGTCGTGCCGAACACCAGCTCGCCGAAATGGGCGCGCACATCGGCCTCGACCTGCTGGCTCAAGGTCATGCGGCGATCGACCATGGTCAGCACCACGCCGGCGATATGCAACCTGGGATTGAGTGCTTTCTTGATCCTCGCCACGGTATTGGACAGCGCGCCGATCCCCTCCAATGCCAGGAACTCGGCCTGCAGCGGCACCAGCACGGCATCGACCGCGACCAGGGCATTCAGCGTGACCAATCCGAGCGACGGCGGGCAATCGATCAGGATGGTGTTCCAGCGCTGGCGGACCTCGCCCTCGGGTGCATTCAGCGCGTCGGCCAGACGATGCTCGCGGCGCTCGAGGTCGATCAGCTCGATCTCGGCGCCGGCCAGCGAGACCGACGCCGGCATCACCGACAGGCTGGGAATTTTCGAGGCCCGGACGCAGTCGGCCAACGCCGCCAGGCCGAGCAGGAATTCATAAGAGCCGGGTGAGCGCTCACTTCTAGGAACCCCAAGGCCCGTCGAGGCATTGCCCTGAGGATCGAGATCGATCAGCAGCACGGTCTCGCCGACCGCCGCCAAAGCTGTCGCGAGGTTGATCGCCGTCGTGGTCTTACCGACGCCGCCCTTCTGGTTGGCGATCGCGAACACCTGTGGGGCTGCCTGCGGAGTTGCCTGTGGGGCTGTAGGAGCCGATTCGGAGGATGACGGCGTCACGGTCGGTCACGCTGCTGAGGGGCCGGACATCAATGTCCCAGGCCTTCATGGCCTCGGTCAATTCGCCCTGCCAGCCTTTGCCCTTGTGGAAAAGGCAAATAGCGGTATCGGTCCGATGGTGTTGGGCCCAGGCCAGCAATTGCGACAGCGGCGCCAGCGCCCGGGCGGTCACCACATCGGCTTGTGCCGGCGCGGCCGCCTCGATGCGGCCGACGACGATGCGCGGCTGCCTTTCCAGACCCATCCGCCGAGCCGCCTCGCCCAGGAACGCTGCCTTGCGGGCATCGGCTTCGATCAGGACGACCTCCAAGTCAGGCCGGAACGCCGCAACGACCAAGCCGGGGAAGCCGGCACCGCTGCCGAGGTCGGCCAGACGCTGCGCTTTGGTCGGGATCGATGGTATGAGCTGGGCCGAATCCAGGATATGGCGGCCCCAGATGTCGTCGACGGTCGATCGCCCGACCAGATTGATGGTCTTTTGCCAGCGGGCCAGGGTGCTCACCAGGGATTCGAGCCGGTCGAGTGTTTCACGTGAAACATCGACCCCCAGGGGCCGCAGGTCCGCCAGGAAGGACGCCGACCCGGCAACCAGGGCCGCCTCCTAAGCCGCTCGCCGGCGGACGAATTTCAGCAGGCCGACCAGGGCCGCTGGGGTGATTCCCGAAATCCGCGCCGCCTGGCCCAGGGTCGCCGGGCGATGGGCCTGGAGTTTTTGGCGGATCTCGTTGGACAAGCCGCCGACCGCGCCGTAGTCGAGGTCGTCCGGCAGTTCCAGCGCTTCATCCCGGCGGTAGGCGGCAATGTCTTGCCGCTGACGGGCCAAATACCCATCGTACCGGGCATCGATGGTCAGTTGCTCTGCGATATCTTCGGAGACGGACGCCAGTTCCGGCCAAAGACCGACCAATCTCGCCCAGTCGATGTCCGGATAGGCCAACAACTCCAGGGCCGATCGCGGCACACCGTCCTGATTGATGGCGATGCCACGCTTGGCCAAGGCCGACGGACTGATCCTGAGGCCATCGGCCATGTCGCGGGCCGCTGTCAGGGCCTGTTGTTTCACGTGGAACATTCGGGAGCGCTCGGTCCCGACGCACCCGATCGCCAAGCCGCGCGGCGTCAGCCGACGGTCGGCGTTGTCGGCACGCAACCACAACCGGTACTCCGCCCGCGAGGTGAACATGCGATAGGGCTCGGTCACGCCCAAACTGACCAAATCGTCAATCAAAACACCAAGATAGCCCTCGGCTCGATCCACTATGAAAGGCTTCGACAAGGCGGCGTTCAGGCCGGCGACCAGCCCTTGTGCGGCGGCCTCCTCGTAACCTGTCGTGCCGTTGATCTGCCCGGCCATGAACAGGCCCGGGATCTTGCGGGTCTCCAGGGTCGCCCTAAGTTCGCGTGGATCGATATGATCGTATTCGATGGCATACCCCGGCCGCTGCATGACGGCCTGCTCCAAACCGGGAATGGTCTGCAGCATCGCGAGCTGCACTTCCTCCGGTAGGGAGGTCGAGATGCCGTTGGGGTAGACCGTAGGATCGTCCAGCCCCTCAGGCTCGAGAAAGATCTGGTGCCGCTCGCGCTGAGCGAACCGCACCACCTTGTCCTCGATCGACGGGCAATAGCGTGGCCCGACGCTGTCGATCGCGCCGGAGTACATCGGCGCACGATGCAGATTGGCGCGAATGATCTCGTGCGTCGCCGGCGTCGTTGCCGTGATGTGGCAGGCGATCTGCGGCGTCGTGATGTGGGTGGTGAGATAGGAAAAGGGCTGCGGAGGATCGTCGCCGTCCTGCCGCTCCAGACCGGCATAGTCGATCGTGCGACCATCCAGGCGGGCCGGCGTGCCGGTCTTGAGCCGCCCCAGGGCAAAGCCGAGCCGATGCAATTTTTGCGCGAGCAAGGTCGATGGCGGCTCAACCCCGTCGCCGCGGGCACGGCCGGCGGGCACCTGCTTTTCACCGCAGTGAATAAGGCCTTTCAGGAAGGTCCCCGTGGTCAGGATGACACGGCCGGCGGCGATTTCCTCGCCCGCTTCGGTCATCACGCCACAACACGCACCGCTTGTATCGACAAGTATATCTGCCACCTCGGCCGCCCGGATCTCGAGGTTGGCCTGCTCGGCCAGCAGCGCCTGCATGGCCTGCCGGTAGAGCTTGCGATCGGCCTGGGCGCGCGGCCCACGCACCGCCGGTCCCTTCGAGCGGTTGAGCACCCGGAATTGGATGCCGGCGCGGTCGATGGCGCGGCCCATGACGCCGTCCAAGGCGTCGATCTCGCGCACCAAATGGCCTTTGCCCAGCCCGCCGATCGCGGGGTTGCAGGACATTTCGCCGATCGTATCCAGCCGATGGGTGAGGAGCAGCGTGCGGGCGCCCAACCGCGCCGCAGCGGCGGCTGCTTCGCAACCGGCATGGCCGGCGCCGACCACGATCACGTCATAGGGGAAGGCCCGCATGGCGGGCCTTTTACGCACCGCCTCAGGTCCGGTCCAGATGGCTCGTGTCGTTGATGCGCAGCACGCGGACGTCGCCGTCGGCCGCGACGTCGATCTCGTTCAGGGTGCAGGGGTCCTGGACCAGCCGCCAGTAGGCGGCGAGCGGCATGTCGAGGAGTTGCAGCAGCAGGGCGCGATTGACGCTGTCGTGGCCGACCAGCACGACCGTGCCGTCGCGATGGCGCTGCAGCACCTCGCGCAGGATATCGGCGGCGCGCGCCGCCACGTCGTGCAGCGACTCGCCGCCGGGAAAGCGCACCAGCGGCGGCGCCGACAGCCATCGCCGATAGGCCTCGGGCTCGGCGGCACGGACCTCGTCGTGGGTGCGCATCTGCCAGGCGCCGTAGTCGATGTCGGCCAGTCCGTCGCGCGCCGCGGCCTCGACCCCGCAGGCCGCGGCGATCTTGCCGCCGGTGACGACGCAGCGTTGCGCCGGGCTGGTGTAGACCGCTTCGGGCCGCCAGCTCGCCGCAACGCGTCGGGCGAGCGCATCGGCCTGGGCCACGCCGTGCTCGGTCAAGGCAAGCTCGGCGCGGCCGCGAAAGCGCGGCGGCTTGATGCCGTCGACATGGCCGTGCCGCGTCAGCAGGATCTTGGTCATGGCCGACTATAGCAGCGTAGCGACCTTCACTTGCCGATGCAGAAGTCGCGGAAGATCACGTCCAAAAGCTCGTCGATCCGCACCGTGCCGGTGATGCGGCCGAGCGCGCGCATCGCCAGCCGCAAATCCTCGGCGGCCAGCGCCACCTCCGGCGCCGCCAAGGCGCGCGCCAAGGCCGCCTGACACTCGCCCAGGGTCTCGCGATGGCGGGCGCGGGTGAGCGGCGGCGCGGCACCCTCCTGCATCAGCGCCGCCGCGGCCGCCTCGATCCGTCCAAGCAATTGCGGCAAGCCGGCGCCGGACAGCGCCGACAAGGCTGCGACGGAGTCGTCGTCGACCGGCGCAACATCGGTCTTGTTCACCACGACGATGTCGCGGGCATCGTCCCAGCGCTCGATGGTCCGGATGAGCGTGTCGCGCTCGGCACGCCAATCGCCGGTCGCATCGAGCACGAGGAGCCGCATGTCGGCCTGGGCGGCGCGGGCGCGGGCGCGCCGCACGCCCTCCTGCTCGATGGCGTCGGCCGCGGCGCGCAGGCCCGCGGTGTCGGCCAGCACGACCGGCCAGCCGCCGAGATCGAGATGGGCTTCGATGAGATCGCGCGTCGTGCCAGCGGTTTCCGACACGATCGCCATGTCGCGCCGCGCCAGAAGGTTGAGCAGCGACGACTTGCCGGCATTGGGCGGGCCGACGATGGCGATGTGCAGTCCCTCGCGCAGCCGTTCGCCGCGGCGGTCGTCGAGATGGGCGGCGATCTCGGCGGCGAGCCGCGCCATGCCGTCGCGCACCTCGTCGGCGATGCCGGCCGGCAGATCCTCGTCGGGAAAGTCGATGGCCGCTTCGAGATGCGCCAAGCAACGCAAGCCCAACGTCCGCCAATCCTCGTAGAGACGATGCAGCGCGCCCGCCATCTGCTGCATGGCCTGACGGCGCTGCTGGTCGGTCTCGGCCGCCACCAGGTCGGCGATGGCTTCGGCCTCGGTGAGGTCGAGCTTGCCGTGCTCGAAGGCGCGGCGGGTGAACTCGCCGGGCTCGGCCAGGCGGCAGAAGCCGAGCTTGCCGATCGCCGCCAATGCCGCACCGACCACGGCGCGGCCGCCATGCAGGTGCAGCTCGGCCATGGTTTCGCCGGTCTCGCTGTGGGGCGCCTCGAACCACACGATCAGGCCGCGGTCGATCGCCTCGCCGGTCGAGGGATCGAGCAGCGTGCGCACCGTCAGCCGCCGCGGCGCCGGCAGCGACGGCTCGCGCGCCGAGCGGCCGCGCTCGAAGGCGCGCGCTTCGGTGAGGAAGATCAGCGCCTCGGCGGCGCGCGGCCCGCTCAAGCGGATGACGGAAATGGCGCCGGGCTGGGCGCGCGACGGCACCGGCGTGCCCAGCGCATAGATCGTGCCGCCGTCCATCAGCTACGGCGCGGCTGGCCGGCCGGCGGCCGTGTGGTGGGCGTCGGCGCCGTGCCGGGCGGCGGCCGCGCGATCACCTTGTCGGCGATCCTGTCGTAGACCGCCTCGGGGATCAGCCGCCGCTCGACCAGCTCGGTCTTGGCCTTGAACGGGCGGGCGCGGATGATCGCCTCGGCCCGCACCTCGCCGATGCCGTCCAGCGTCATGAGGTCGTCGCGGCTCGCCGTGTTGAGGTCGATCAGGCTCACGGCCGGTGCGGCCGGCGGCGGCGCAGGGCGTGTCTGAGCGAACGCGCCGGCCGAAGCCGCTACAAGGATCAGGCTGCAGACGAACGCTCGGCGTTTCATGCCGCGGGTGCTGGCTGGATCTGCCGAGCTATTTCGCGACCACGTTCACGTTCAACGACTGCGATGTCGTACTGCCCTTGCAGGTCCATCCAGAACTGCGGGCGGTTGCCGAAGTAGCGCCCGAGCCGGACCGCCGTGTCGGCGCTGATCGATCGGCGACCGTTCAAGATGTCTGTAATCCGTCCGGAAGGAACGCCGATTGCCAATGCCAAGCGGTTGGCGCTCAAACCACGAGCGGCAAGCTCACGCTTCAGCAGACGGCCGGGATGCGAGATAGGAGCCATGAAACTCAACCCTTGTGGTAGTCGACGATTTCGACGTCATACGCGTCGCCTTGGCGAAACTCGAAGCAGATGCGCCAGCGAGCATTCCCAGCAATGGCCCACTGACCCCGACGATCACCTTTCAGCCGGTGAAGCCCACCGCTATTGAGCGCTCCAAGATCACCGGGCGCCCTCGCTACGTTGAGCGCAAGCAACAAGTCGATCGCCGCACCGAAATCCAGCCCTCGAAAGCGATTTGGCTCTTCGCCCTCCCAAACCTTGCGGCTAGCACTGTTTGCCCAAGAGCGGATCGCGGCAGAAACGTACTACGTAGAACGTCGAAAACAAGGGGCAGCGCTTAGCCCACGACCTCTTCCCACACCGGCAGCGGCCGGTCGGCGAATGGCACCTTCCAGCGCTGGACGTTGCGGCGATCGATCAGCTCGGCCGGCACCATGATGGTGGCGGGCACAGGCTCGCCGCGCAGACGACGCAGCGCGGCCTGCGTCGCGGTGGCGGCGATGGCGAAGGCGCTGAAGTCGACGCTGGCGAGCATGGTGCCGCGCTCGATATGGTCGATCGCCTCGGGCAGGCCGTTGACGCCCACCACCTTGGCGGTTCGTCCCGCCGCGGCGAGCGCCTCGAGCGCGCCGAACGCCATCACATCGTTGGCCGTCCACACGCCGTCGATCGCCGGATGCTGGGCGAGCAGCCGCGCCATCGCCTGCCGCGCCGGCGCTTGCTGGTAGGAGCCGACGCCGGTGCCGAGCAGCCGCATGTCGGGATGCTCGGCCAAGGCCTTGCGCAAGCCGACCGTGCGGTCGCGGCTGGTCGGCGCCGCCGGCGTACCCTCGATGGCAACGACGCGGCCACGGCCGGCCAAAGCATCGATCAGCGCTTTGGCTGCTGTCTCGCCGACTGCCACGTCGTCGGAGCCGACATGGCTCGCCACCGGAACCTCCAGGCGGTTGATGCAGGTCACGACCGCAAGGCCGGCGGCGACCAGACGCGCCACGTCCGGCACCATCTGCCTGTCGTCGACCGGCACGAACACGACGGCATCAGGCCGGGCGGCCAATGCCTCGCCGACCAGCGCTTTCTGCTGCGCCACGTCGTCGGGCGTTTCGGGCACATAGTGCACCGTGCGGGCGCCGGCGGCGGCGGCGATCCGGTCGGCCGCCAGGCGCGCCGCGGCATAGGCGGGATTTGTCCGGTTCTTGGTGAAGATCGCGAGGGTACGGGGTGCCGCCATGCGCCCTATTTTAGGCCCCACGGTGCCTGTAGTATCGGCCGATCCATGGCCAAGCCTTACGACCAGATTCCCGACCGCCGCGCCATCGTGCGGCGGCGCGCCGTGGAACAGGCGCTGGCCCAGCTGGTCGAGGACCTGCCGACCGGCGCCGAGCCGCCGCGGCCGGCCGTGCTCGCCATCCTGCGCGATGCCTTGGCGGCCGGCCGGGCCGAGATCCGCCGGCGCTTCGAGGAGCCGGGGCCGCTGCGCAACGACGGCGACGTGGTGCTGGCCTCGACCTCGTTCCTGATGGACCAACTGGTGCGGGTGATCTTCGATCTCGCCGACCAGCGGCTTTATCCGGCGGCCAATCCCAGCCTGGCCGAACGGCTCGGCGTCGTCGCCACCGGCGGCTACGGCCGCGGCGGGCTGGCGCCGCTCAGCGACATAGACCTGCTGTTCCTGCGGCCCTACAAGCAGACGCCGCGCGGCGAGCAGATCGTCGAGTTCATGCTCTATCTGCTGTGGGATCTCGGCCTGAAGGTCGGCCACGCCACCCGCACCGTCGAGGAAAGCCTGCGCTATGCCGAGCGCGACCACACGATCCGCACCGCGCTGCTGGAGGCGCGCTACGTCTGGGGCGACCGCGCGCTGTTCGACGAGCTCACCAAGGAGTTCGCCCAGAAGTTCCTGACGGGCGACGGGCGCGACTTCGTCGAAGCCAAGCTCGCCGAGCGCGACCAGCGCCATCAGCGCATGGGCGATTCGCGCTACGTCGTCGAGCCCAACGTCAAGGAAGGCAAGGGCGGGCTGCGCGATTTGCATTTGCTGTTCTGGATCGCCGAATACCTCTATCGCGTCGGCGAGCCGGGCGAGTTGGTGGCCAAGGGCGTATTGACCAGGGAAGAAGCGCGCCATTTCGAGCGCGCCGAACGTTTCCTGACGACCGTCCGTTGCCACATCCACTATCTCACCGGCCGACCGGACGATCGCTTGTCGTTCGAGCTGCAACGCGAGATCGCCGGCCGGCTCGGCTATCAAGACCGTGCCGGCAGCCGCGGCGTCGAGCGCTTCACCAAGCACTACTATCTACATGCCAAGACGGTCGGGGACCTGACGCGCATCTTCATCGCAGCGCTGGAGGACAGTCGGCGCCGCAAGCCCCGGCTGGCGGCGCTGTGGCAGACCCTGCGGCCGCGCCAGCTCGACGGCTTCCGCCTCGATGGCGAGCGCCTGGCGGTCGGCACGCCGGACGCCTTCGTCAAGGATCCGGCGGCGATCCTGCGCCTGTTCCACGTAGCGCAGGAGAACGACCTCGACATCCATCCCGCGACCTTGCGGTTGATCACGCAGAACCTCCGTCTGGTCGATCGGCTGCGCAACGACGCCGACGCCAACCGCTTGTTCATGCAGACGATGACCTCGCGGCACGATCCCGAGACGACGCTGCGGCGGCTGAACGAAGCCGGTGTGTTCGGCCGATTCATCCCCGATTTCGGCCGCGTCGTGGCGCAAACGCAGCACGACATGTATCACACCTATACGGTCGACGAGCACACCATCCGGGCGATCGGCATCCTGGCGCGCATCGAAGCCGGCGAGCTGAAGGAGGACCATCCGCTGGCCTCCAGCGTCGTCGGCAAGGTGCTGTCGCGGCCGGTGCTCTATCTCGCCGTGCTGCTGCACGACATCGCCAAGGGACGCGGCGGCGATCATTCGGTGCTGGGCGCCGACGTCGCCCTGCAGCTCGGCCCGCGACTGGGCCTGAGTGCGGCCGAGACCGAGACGGTGGCTTGGCTGGTGCGCTACCACCTCGCCATGTCGGCGACCGCCTTCCAGCGCGACCTGATGGATCCCAAGACCATCGCGACCTTCGCCGCCTTGGTGCAATCGCCCGAGCGCCTGCGGCTGCTGCTGGTGCTGACGGTGTGCGACATCCGCGCCGTCGGACCCAATGTCTGGAACGGCTGGAAGGCCGCCCTGCTGCGCCAGCTTTATCATGCCACCGAAGAGGTCCTGTCGGGCGGCACGCTGGCCGGCGGCCGCGGCGAGCGCCTAAAGCACATCCAGGGCGAGGTCGCGAGCCGGCTCGACGGCTGGAGCGATGCCGAGAAGGACGAGCATTTTTCGCGCGCCTATGCGCCCTATTGGCTGTCGTTCGACGCCGACACGCTCGCCCGTCACGCCGAGCTGGTGCGCCGCGCCGAACGTGACAGCCAACCGCTGGTGATCGAGCATCGCATCGACCGCGAGCGCTGGGTCACCGAGGTCACGATCTACACCCTCGACACCCACGGCTTGTTCGCCCGCCTGGCCGGCGCCATGGCGATCAGCGGCGCCAACATCGTCGACGCCAAGATCTTCACCTTGGCCAACGGCATGGCGCTCGACACCTTCTGGATCCAGGATCTCGAGGGCAAGCCGTTCGACGGCCCGCAGCGGCTGGCGCGGCTCGCCGCCCGCGTCGAGATCGCCCTCAGCAACCGCCTCGACATCCAGCGCGAGCTCGACGGCCAGCGCTCGTCGTGGCCCAAGCGCGACCAGGTCTTCACCGTCGAGCCGCGGGTGCTGGTCGACAACAACGCTTCGGACACGTTCACGGTGATCGAGGTCAACGGCCGCGACCGGCCGGGCTTCCTGCACGTCGTGACGCGGGCGCTGACCCGGCTCAACCTGCAGATCACCTCGGCCCATATCACGACCTACGGCGAGCACGCCGTCGACGTGTTCTATGTCAAGGACCTGTTCGGCCTGAAGATCGTCAATCAGGACAAGCTGAAGCAGGTCGCCGAAACGGTCGAGGCGTCGATCCGCGACTTCGACGCCCGCTTCGAGCCGGCGGTGAAGGCGGCGGAGTAGGATCGGCGGGCAGCGGCTCGAGGCCACCCCACCCGATCACTCACGAGATGACGCGCAGCGACCGAACGCGAGAGAAGTCCCTGCCGTAGGTCACCAGGGCCGCGGCGTTGATGGCCAAAGCGCTGGCGGCTTGAACGGCATCGGCCAGCTTCAGGTTCAGGGATGCGCGCAGGCGGGCCGCGCTTTCGGCGATCTCGACATCCAAATCGACGAACTGCCAAGAATCGAAGATCGCGCGGTAGCGTCGGACGACGACATCGTCGCCCATGCCGAGCGGGCCCGTCAGCACCTCGGCCACGGTGATGGTCGTGATCGCAAATCGCAGCCGGCCGGCCGCGTGCGCTTCGAACAGCGGGGCGAAATAGGGGCCGAGCTTGGGATGGCCTTCGAGAAAACAGATCACCGGTGCCGAATCGAGCAGAACCAGCGTGCCATCCGGCAAGCCGCCGATATCTAGCGCTCCCATTCGTCGCGCAACCGGCGAAGAGTCGGTGTGCTGCTCTTGCCCCACAGCCCGCGCCCCGATCCGGCCAACGGCAGCAGCGGCTGCTGGCGGACCGACGGATCGTAGGCGCTGATCGGCACCAGCGCCGCGACCGGCCGGCCGTGGCGCGTGATGATGGTCGACCGCCCCTTCTCCGCCGCGGCCAACAGGTCGGGAAGCTGGTTGCGCGCCTCTTCCGCACCTTTGCGCAGCGTTCGGTCCATAGCCAACCGTACAGCGCTGTACGGTTCTCCGTCAAGCCGGCAGGCGAGCCTACTCCGGCTTGAATCCCGACTCCTTCAAGAGCGCCGTGTGCGTTTCGACCTCGCCCTCGATGAAGGCGGCGAAGGCGGCGGGGCCGCGCGCCGTCGGCACGATGCCGAGCGACGTGGTCTTCTCGAGGAAGGCGGGATCCTTGGAGACGTCGGCCATCGCCGCGGCGAGCCGGTCGACGACGGCGTTGGCCGTGTCCTTGGGCGCCCACAGGCCGTACCAAGAACTCATGTGGAAGTCCTTCAGACCGACCTCGTCGGTCGTCGGGATGTTGGGTGCAAGCTTGGTGCGCTCTTTGGACGTCACGAACAGGCCGCGCGCCCGACCCGAGGTGGCGAGCGGTAGCAGCGCCGTCCAAGGATCCATGAAAAGCTGCACGTTGCCCGCCACCAGGTCGGCATTGGCCGGCGCCGTGCCTTTGTAGAGGATCGTGTCGAGCGGCAGGCCGGTCTTCTTCAGGAAAGCGAGCGTGGCGATGTGGCCGGCCGAGCCGCCCGAGGACAGGGCGAAGAAGTACTTCTTCGGCTCCTTGGCGATCGCCGCGATGGTGCTGGCATAGTCGGTGCCCGGCACGTTGTTGTTGGCGAGCAGCACCAGCGGCGCCTCGCCGGCCTGGGCGATCGTCCGGAAGTCGGTCTGCGGATCGTAGGGACAGGACGGCACCACCGTCTTGCCAAGCGCGAACAGGCTGGCGTTGAACAGCAGCGTGTAGCCGTCGGGATCGGCGCGGCGGACGGTTTCCGAGCCGACCGTGCCGGAAGCGCCGCCGACATTCTGGACGACGATCGGCTGGCCGAGCTTTTCCTGCAGGCGCTCGGCGGTGATGCGGCCCAAGCCATCGGTGCCGCCGCCCGGCGGATAGGGCACGACCATCCGGATCGCCCGGTTGGGATAGGTCTGGGCGATCGCCGGCGCCGCCACCAGCGTGGCGGCCGCCGCGCCCAAGGCGGTTCTTCTCCGGATCATGGCTGGACGGTTACCGACGATGCGCATTCCTTACCCCCTGATTCGCAGACCGTTCTTATGACACGTCGCGCCGTCAGGTCGCCACAGCCGACGCCCAAAGCACGCGACGTATCGAGATGCTGTTTCAAGACCGCCCTTTTTCCCGGGCCGATCGGATAGAGCACGCCCTCCCGATACGCCGACTTCAATTCCACCGTCCGCTCCCGGCCGTCGCTCAGGGAAACAACGACGTCGACCTGCAGATAGTCGATCGTCTCGTTCGACCTGTTCTCGACGACCAGGCTCGGCACGCAATTGCCGAACACCATCGAGTCCGCGCCGCGCGTGACGTCGATGCCGTTGGCGGCGACCGCCGACGACGCAACGAACACCAGACCAACCACCATGCCGAAACCAGGATGACGAGTGATCATTGTCGCCTCCGTTTCCCGCGGATTGAAAGCCGTTTAGGTCGCCTGCAGCCGCTGTTCGCGCCGTGTCGCCAGCATTTGCAGGATGGCTGCCGCCGTCTCTTCGATCGAGCGGCGCGTCACATCGATGGTCGCCCATTTGCGGCGGGCATAGAGCCGGCGCGCTTCCTGGATTTCGCGTTGCACGCGCTCCATGTCGGTGTAGTCCGTCTCGGTATTCTCTTGCAGCAGCCTCAGCCGGTTGACGCGGATCTGCACCAGCCGCTCCGGA
>VGCQ01000109.1 GCA_016870055.1 Alphaproteobacteria bacterium
GAGCGCAATCCAGAAGCCTGCGCCGCCATGCGCGAAGCCGGCTGGGACGTCGCCGGCCACGGCTACAGGTGGGAGATGCACGCCACCATGGCGCCCGACTACGAGCGCGAGCAGATCGAGCGCGCGACCGAGAGCATCACGCGCACCATCGGCACCCGCCCGGCCGGCTGGTACAGCCGCTATGCGCCGTCGATGCAGACGCGCAACCTGCTGCTCGATGCCGGCTACGAGTACGACAGCGACACCTACGACGACGAGCTGCCCTACTGGCTGAAGGTCGGCGCGCGACGACAGCTCATCGTGCCCTACTCGATCACCCACAACGACGTGCGGTTCGCGCGCCAGGGCATGAGCTCGGGCGAGGAGTACTACACCTACATCAAGAATGCCGTGCAGTGCGTGCTGGAGGAGGATCCGCCGCGCATGCTGAGCTTCGGCCTGCACAACCGCATCATCGGCCATCCCGGCCGCGCGCTGGGACTCGCCCGCCTGCTCGACTGGCTGGCCAGCCAGCCGCGCGTCTGGATCACCCGCCGCCTCGACATCGCGCGGCATTGGCGGACGGTTCATCCGGCGACATGACGACAAGGGAGGCACCAGCCATGCCCATCCGCCGCCCGCTCGACGGCATGCTCGTTCTCGATCTGGGGCAGATCTACAACGGGCCCTATTGCGGCCTGACGCTCGGCTTCATGGGCGCGCGCGTGCTCAAGATCGAGCCGCCCGAGGGCGACGTCGTGCGTCGGCGCAAGCGCGAGGTCGAGCCATGGCCGCTGGTCATGCTCAACTCCAACAAGGAGTCGGTGGTGCTCGACCTCAAGCAGGCGCGCGGCAAGGAGATTTTCCTCGAGCTCGCCAAGAAGGCCGACGTGGTGATCGAGAACTTCGCAGTCGGTGTCATGGACCGGCTGGGGCTGGGTTACGACGTGCTGAGCAAGCTCAACCCGCGCCTGGTCTACGGCGGCAGCTCGGGCTTCGGGCTCGACGGACCGTACCGCGCACTCGCCGCCATGGACGTCACGGTCCAGGCAATGACGGGGATCATGAACTCGACCGGCCAGCCCGACGGACCGCCGACCAAGGCCGGCGCCGCGGTCTGCGACTTCCTGGCCGGCATCCATCTCGCAGCCGGCATCCTGGGCGCGCTGGTGCAGCGCGAGCGCACCGGCCGGGGCCAGCGCGTCGAGGTCGCCATGCACGAGGCCGGCACCATCGCGCTCGCCTCGGCGCTGGGCGCGGTGATGGACGGCGATGCCGACGTGCCGGAGCGGACCGGCAACCGCCATCCTGCCCTCGCCATGGCGCCCTACAACACCTATCCCTGCAGCGACGGCTATGTCGCGATCTTCACCGCGGCCGAGCGCCACTGGCAATCGATGTGCACGCTGCTGCAGCGGCCCGACCTCGCGACGCACCAGGACTATTCGAGCACGGTGGCGCGGGCCAAGAACATGGCCGAGATCGACGACATCGTCGGCGCCTGGACGATCGGCCGCACCAAGGACGAGGTGGTGCGGCTCCTGAACGAGGCGCACGTCCCTTGCGCCCCGGTGAAGACGGCGCGCGAGGTGGCGCGCGATCCGCATCTCGAGGCGCGCGGCTTCTGGGTCGATATCGACCATCCGCGCCGTGGCCGCACGCGCGTGCCGATCTCGCCGATCCGACTGCACACCGGCGGCAAGCCCGAGATCCGGAGTCCGGCGCCAACGCTGGGGCAGCATACGGAGAAGGTGCTCGCCGAGCTGCTGAGCATGAAGGCCGAAGAGCTGGCGACGCTGCGCGCCGCGCGGGTGACGGTGCCGGTGACGGACGGGAAGGTCTAGTTCTCATTGGACGGCGGGCCGGGAGGCCCGCGGTCCTACGCCCGCTCGCGAATGTCGGAGAACTTTATCGCCGGCGAGCGTTCGGCGACGTAGCCCAGCTCCCAGGCATTGCGCGCCAAAAACACCGGCGCGCCGTCGCGATCCTCGGACATGCCGCCGCGGTTGGCGCTCATGAAGGCCTCGAGGTCGGCCTTGCTGTCGGCGGCGATCCAGCGCGCGGTCTCGAACGGCGCCGGCTCGAGGTCGATCTTGACCTGGTACTCGGCCTCGACGCGGGTCTTCAGCACGTCGAGCTGCAGTTCGCCGACCACGCCGACGATGTGATCGCCGCCGATCACGCGGCGAAACACCTGGGTCACGCCCTCCTCGGCCAGATCGTCGAGGGCGCGCTTGAGCTGCTTGGACTTCATCGGATCCTCGAGCCGCACCCGGCGCAGGATCTCGGGCGCGAAGTTGGGGATGCCGACGATCTTGATCGTCTCGCCCTCGGTCAGCGTGTCGCCGACCCGCAGCACGCCGTGGTTGGGCACGCCGATGATGTCGCCCGGCCAGGCTTCGTCGACGATCTCGCGCTCGCGGGCGAAGAACAGGATCGGCGAGTTGACCGACAGCGTCTTGCCGGTGCCGATCTGCGTGAGCTTCATGCCGCGGCGGAACTTGCCGCTGCACAGCCGCAGGAAAGCGACGCGGTCGCGGTGGTTGGGATCCATGTTGGCCTGGACCTTGAACACGAAGCCCGCGACTTTGGGCTCGGTCGGCTCGATGGCGCGCGGCTCGGCGGGCTGCGGCCGGGGCGGCGGCGCCCAGGCGGCCAGCGCGTCCAAAAGCTCGCGCACGCCGAAATTGTTGTAGGCGCTGCCGAAGAACACCGGCGTCAGATGCCCGCCGCGATAGGAATCGAGATCGAAGCCGGGATAGGCGGCGCGGACCAGCTCGACTTCCTCGGCCAGCCGCTGATCGTCGATCGCGTAGTTCTCGATCACCTCGCCGATGCGGGCGCGGTCGGTCGAGTCGAACACCAGCATGCGGTTGCGCGCGAGATCGTAGGTGCCCTTGAAGGCCTGGCCCGAGCCGGTCGGCCAGGTCATGGGCGCCACGTCGAGCGCCAAGGTCGAGGCGATCTCGTCCAAAAGCTCGATCGGGTCCTTGGCCTCGCGGTCGAGCTTGTTGATGAAGGTGACGATCGGCACGTCGCGCAGGCGGCAGATCTCGAACAGCTTGCGGGTGCGCGCCTCGATGCCCTTGGCGGCGTCGATCACCATCACCGCCGAATCGACGGCGGTCAGCGTGCGGTAGGTGTCCTCGCTGAAATCCTCGTGGCCCGGCGTGTCCAAAAGGTTGAACACCGCGCCGCCATACTCGAAATGCATCACCGAGGTGGTGACCGAGATGCCGCGCTGCTGCTCGATCTTCATCCAGTCCGAGCGTGCGCGTCTCGCCTCGCCGCGCGCCTTCACGGCCCCCGCGACATGGATGGCGCCGCCGAACAGCAAGAGCTTCTCGGTCAGCGTCGTCTTGCCGGCGTCGGGATGGGAGATGATCGCGAACGTGCGCCGCAGGCCGGCGGGGTGGCCGGCCAGGTGGGAATCCAGAGCGGGGGCGGAATCGGGCACGTCGCGGAACCGTTTAGGGGTGCGAGGGGGTAGCCGAGCCACCCTGCAGCGTCAACCTTTCTTCCCCGGCGTGACGAGGCCTGATAGCGTCCGGCCCCTGCATTGGAGAGAGGCAAACGCCATGGCCACCACACTCCTCGAACCTCGATCCGCCGCCACCGATTTCGACGTCGAGGACGTCGAGTACCTGCGCCACGGCGACAAGCCGTTGCTGGCGCGCATCTTCAAGCCGCGCGGCACGGGGCCTTTTCCGGCGCTGGTCGAATGCCACGGCGGCGCGTGGTGCCTCGCCGACCGCACCACCGAGCGGCTGCGGCACGAGTACATGGCTGCGCACGGCATCGTGTCGATCGCCCTCGACTTCCGCTCGGGCGACGAAGCGCCTTATCCGGCGTCGGTGCAGGACATCAACTTCGCGGTGCGCTGGGCCAAGGCGAATGCGCGCAGCCTCGAGACCCGACCCGATCTGGTCGGCCTGTCCGGTCAGTCGAGCGGCGGACATCTTGCCATGCTGGTCGCCATGCGGCCGCACGATCCGCGCTACGCCGCGATCCCGCTGCCGGCCGGCTCGTCGTCGCAGGACGCCGCCGTGCGCTGCGTGATCATGTCGTGGCCGGTGATCAATCCGCTCAGCCGCTATCGTCACGCCAAGCGCACGGCGGAGGGCGCCAACCCGCCGGCTTGGCCGAGTTCGATCATCGCCCGCCACGATGCCTACTGGCGGAACGAGGCCAACATGGCGGAAGGCAACCCGACGATGGCGCTGGAGCGCGGCGAGAAAGTCCTGACGCCGCCGGCGATCTGGTTCCAGGCCCAGGGCGACATCGTGCACGACTACAAGGACGTCGAATCGTCGTTCGCCGGCAACGAGCCGCAGCGCTTCTGCGCCGCCTATGCCAAGGCCGGCGGTTCGATCGCGCTGGAATACATCGACATGGAGCGCAAGGCCGGCGCGTCGCCCGACCTTTCCAAGTGCGGCCCGATGTTCGCTCGGATGGTCGAGTTCGTGTCCGAGCACGTCACGGACTGATAGGGCGGTTGGGACCGCGGGCGTCCCGCCCGCTCATGATTGCCGGCCCCTGGTCATGAGCCGGCGAAGCGCTTCCGCGCATCCTCGCGCAGATCGGCTTTCTTGATCTTGCCCGACTCGGTCATCGGGAAGGCGTCGATGAACACCACGTGGCGGGGCAGCTTGAAGCTCGCGATCTCGCCGCGGCAGTGGGCCAGCACCTGCTCGGCGTCGAGCGCCGCGCCGGGCTTGCGCTCGACATAGGCGACGGCGACCTCGCCCAGCCGCTCGTCGGGCAGGCCGACCACGGCGGCCTGCTGGACGGCGGGATGCTCCAGCAGCAGGCCCTCGGTCTCCATGGGATCGACGTTCTCGCCGCCCACCTTCAGCATGTCCTTGTGGCGGCCGAGGAAGCGCAGGCAGCCGTCGGGCAGCCACATCGCCGCGTCGCCGGTGCGGAACCAGCCGCCCGGCGCGAAGGCCGCCGCCGTCTCGACCGGCTTCTTGTAGTATTCGCGCATCACCGCCCCGCCACGGACCTGCAGCTCGCCCGTCGCGCCAGGGGCCAGCACGTCGCCGCTCGCCTCGTCGACGATGCGCAGCTCGTAGCCGGCGCCCGGCCAGCCCGACGCCTCGCTGCGATGGACCTCGTCGTCGTCGAGGGCGGAGAGCGCCACACCGAGCCACGTCTCGGTCATGCCGAAGCCACTGAGGTTCTTGAGGGGCGCGAGGGCGCGCATGCCGCGGCGCACGACCGGCGTGGCGCTCAGCATGCCGGCGGCGAAGATGCCGGTGCGCAAGGTCGCAAGATCGCGCGGCCTGGCCTCCTGCGCCTCGGCGAGGCCCTTCATGTGCGCCTCGAAGCCATGAATGATGCTGATGCGTTCGCGGACGATCAGGTCGAGGCTCCGCTCGGAATCGAAGCCCTGGGTCACGATCTGCCGCGCGCCGGTGATCAGCGACATGAAGGCGCCCTCCGACAGGCCGAAGGCGTGGAACAGCGGCAGGTAGTTCAGGATCGTGTCGTCGGCCGTGATCGCCATGTGACGGGCGCGTTGCTCGACATTGCCGATCAGCGCGTGGCTGCGCACCACGCCCTTGGGAAAGCCGGTGGTGCCCGAGGTGTACATGATGAAGGCGGTAGCCGCCGGATCGACGGCACGGGCCCGCGCCGCGAGGTCGGCGACGGAGATGGCTCGCGCCGGCTCGGCAAGCGCGGCCCAATCGACCGTACCGGCCTGCGGCTTCTCACCCAGCAGGATCACCCGCCGCAGCAGCGGATAGCGGGCATCGCGCACGGCTTCGCCGGCGGCCGGCAGGTTGACCGCCTCGCGCACCAGGCCGGCATAGTCGATCGGGCCGGAGCGATCGTGGGTGATCAGGAAGGCGCTGTCCGACTGGGCCAGCACGTAGGCGAGATCGCGGGCGCGGAAGCGCGTGTTGATCGGCACCAGGACGGCGCCGATCTTCTGCACGGCGAAGGCGATGAAGATCCAGTCGTCGCTGTTGTTCAGCCACAGCGCGACATGCTCGCCGGGTCCTACGCCCGCCGCGATCAACCGCCGCGCCGCCTCGTCGACCCGCGCCGCGATCTGGCGGAAGGTGTAGCGCGCCGCGCCGAACACCAGGCCTTCGCGGTCGGGTAGCCGGGCGGCGATCTGGTCGGCGAGGTCGCCGAAGCGGCGGCAAATACTGGCCGTCATCGGATGAGAGACTGGTGGTTCAGATCGGCGAAGTGTGTCGTGAAACGCGGTCGGCCGCCAGCAGCAACCCGACTGGCAGCATCCGAGGAGCTCAGGCTGAGAGCGAAATGCGACTGATTCGTCCGGATTTCGCGAAATGATAGATGAAGGGCTTCGGAGTCGCCCGAGCCAGCGAGACGAACTTCTCGGCGTGGTGAACGACAAAGGTCAATTTATCCCAAGCCGTTGCTTCTGCGCCCCAGAGATAGAAGCAGCCAATCGAATGTTGCTTGATTGCCGACATTGCCGCTGGATCGAGATGAAATTTGCGATCGTGGCTCATCACGATCCAGCCTCTTCGGCCGACCTCGGCCAACCAAGCATCATCAGGCGTATCGTGAGCGAAGCGGCATCGTGGACTGTGATGATATTCGACGTTGAACGGCGGCTTTGCGCTCACCAGCATTTCGGGAAGGCGCCGGCCAAAGTTGCGGTCAAAATAGAGAGTCAGTGGACCCAAATCGATGGCCGCTTCAGATCGGGCGTCACACCTTCGAACTGAAGCGCCTTTCTAACGTCGAGCTTATTCAAGTCGAAGTCGTTCGCGATGTCGGCAATGCTCTCGCCGGCCTTCCACCTGCCGGTGATGACCCACGTTGGGACGCCCCTGACGGTTGGCGCGCCGAATGACATTTGCGGGTCGATCAGGATCGGAGATTTGCCGCCGGCGACGTGCCAACGAATAGCGATGCCGCCGTCCTCATATTCGAACTCCTGCAACCGTGGGCTGACGAACGACTCCCATACCAGCTGGCCACCGGCAGTTGCGTCGACATACTTGCCAGCGCCACTCGCGCCTCCGACCTGCTCGAATCCCAACAGCAGCCGCTTACCCTCTCGCTTGAAACGATACTCGGCAAACGGGAACTCCGACCGAAAGGTCTTGCTCACATACTCTCGGGCATCGCGAACTCGCGCGAGGGTCAATCCTGAAGCCCGAAATGCCGCGACCACCGCAACTTCGATCAACTGCATGTACGAAAGCGCCGCTCGACTTTCCCGGACGGAGAGCGTAACCGCCTTTCTCCCCCCTACCCTATGCCAATCGACCACAGTCTTGCTCGAAACATGCGCGTATTGCGCCACCTCGCTCACTTTGTAGGTGGGCAAGTAGAGGCGGCGGCGCCAGGGTTCATCCTTCAGTTCCGAGATCAGGGCCACAGTCTCCTCCGCGAAGGAATTATAGCGTCAGACGGGCTCGTCCGACAACGCGAAGGAGGCGGAGTCGGGGTTGGTCGACATCCTCGGAGACCGAATTCGGCAAGCGTCTCGATTAGCAGATGCCGGACCGACGTCCCGGCGACGACGAGACCGGCCGAAGACCTGAGATCGGCCGCCGCATCATCAACGACCCTTTCAGCCTTTCAGCAACTCCTCGACCAACCCTTCGCACTCCTTGGTAATGCCGCTCCTGAACCAGCGCTGGGCGTTGATCTCGGGATCGCCCGAGTAGAGCCGCTCGTAGAGGCCGGCGCGCGAGCCGAACTCGGTGCCGGTCATGTCCCAGGCGAGCTTCATCAGGGCGAGGCGCCGCTTGGCGTCGATGCCGGGACCGACCAGCCATTTGTCCATCAGCGGGCCGACCTCGGGACGGGCGTAGTCGGCCGCGGTCATGGCGAGCACGCCCGATCCGGCGGCGATGCGCAGCACATCGGCCGCCTTGGTGTTGGCGTAGGGGAAATAGAAGTTGATGGCGGCGCCGCCGCAGACGCCGACGGTCTTGGGCTCGCGCAGCCCGTCGCCTTCGATCTTGCTCTCGCCCCTGGCGAAGGCCTCGGCGCGGCGCAGCCCCTCGGCGATGGCGCCGGCGCGGATGCCTTCGGCGACGCTGATCAGGGCGATCAGCTCGCCGATCGCCGCCTGGAAGCGCGGCAGCTTGTCCCGACCGTTGGCGCGGGCGATCGCGGTGGCGAGGCCGGCCAGGAAGCGCAGCTTCACCGTCGAGCGGATGGTCGCCTGCAGCGGCGTGTAGCCCGGCCGTGCCTGCAGCATGCCGTTGTAGGCCGCGATGTCGCCGTCGACGATCATGCGATGGTGCGGCACCAGCACGCGGTCGAACATCAGGATGGCGTCGCCCTCGTCGAAGCGGCTGCTGAGCGGCCGGTCGAACGGATCCTCGCCGCGATGGAAGCTCTCGCGGCAAAGGATCGACAGGCCCGGCGCATCCATCGGCACGACGAAGGCCAGCATGTAGGTCTCCTCGCCGGCCTGACGCGGATAGTAGGGCCCGACGTAACACTCGTTGGCGACCGGAGCCAGCGTCGACAGCATGCGGCAGCCGCTCACCACGACGCCGTCGGACCGGCGCTCGACGACGTGCACCGCCTCGGCGGGCGCCGCCAAGGTCGAACGGTCGGACTGTGGATCGATCAGCGCGTGCGTGACTTCGAGGTCGTTCTCGCGGCAATGCTCGACCATGCCCTGGGCGCGCGCCGCGGCCGCGGGCCTGCCGAGCGCGCGCAGCGCCACCGAGAGATCGACCAGGAACGCCGACATGAAGTCGGTCAGCCGGCCCATTAGGCCGAAAGTGCGTTGGGCGCGCAGGTGAAAGCAGCCGGCGAGCCGGTCGAACTCGGCGCGGCTCGCCGCTTCGAGGTAGGTGGCGCTGACGCGTTCGCCCGACGACGGCGAGACGCAAGTCAGGATGTCGTGCAGGGCGGGATCGTGCTGGTCGTCGTGCAGGCCGGCGATGGTGGCGATGATGCCCTGCAGCGGCGGATAGGCGGTGACGTCGGGCACGAGCTTGCCGTCGATGAAGAGCCGCCGCCCGTCGCGCAGGGAGTCGATATATTGCCGTCCGGTCCTGATCGCCATGCCGTGTCCTCGAAAGCCGGCGGCGATTATGACCAGAACGGACGCGATGCCCAGCACGAATGGGAAGAGGCGGGCCTACTCGAGTTCCTGTCGCCCGACAGAGGGGTCTGTCGTATTCACACCTCGCGCCGGAAGAGCTGTTCCAACGCCAATGCCCTCACCCCCGAGAAGCTGGCCATCGGCTGCGCCGACCCCGCTGCACAGAAACATCCTCATGCTGAGGAGCGCTCCGGAGGAGCGCGTCTCGAAGCATGAGGATGTTGGTGTCGGAAAACCCTTGCGACGAGGTATGTAGATCCGACTATCCTTGCATTTCCTCGCGCAGCATTTCGAGTTCCAGCCATTCGGTTTCGGCGGCGTCGAGCTCGGCCTGAGCGGCGGCGAGGCGCGCGGTCTGGGCGGCGAACGCTGCGGCGTCGCGGCGATAGAGGTCGGGATCGGCCAATGCCCGGTGCAGGCCGGCGATCTCGGCTTGCAGCGCCTCGATCTTCTTGGGCAGCTCGGCGAGTGCGCGCTCGCGCTTGTAGCCGAGCCGAGCCTTCGGCGCGGCACCCTCGCGCGGCGGTGCGGCTTTCTCCTTGCGGGCCGGCGCCGTCGCCGACGCCTCGAGTGGGCCGCGCTGGACGAGGTAGTCCGAGTAGCCGCCGGCATACTCGATCGCCGTGCCGTCGCCTTCGAGCGCGATGGTCGAGGTCACCAGTCGATCGAGGAAGTCGCGGTCGTGGCTGACCAGCAGGACGGTGCCGTCGTAGTCCGACAACGCCTCCTGCAGCAGGTCGAGCGTGTCGGCGTCGAGATCGTTGGTCGGCTCGTCGAGCACCAGGAGGTTGGACGGTGCGGCCAGCGCCTTGGCGAGCAGCAGGCGGTTGCGCTCGCCGCCCGACAGGGTGCGCACCGGCTGGCGCGCCTGCTCGTCGCGGAAGAGATACTGGCGCAGGTAGCTCATGACGTGCATCGGCCGGCCGCGCACCGAGAGGTGGTCGTTGCGGTCGGCCAGGATCTCCCACGGCGTCTTGTCGGGATCGAGCGCCAGGCGCTTCTGGTCGATCACCACGGGCACCAGATTGGCGCCGAGCTTGACCGAGCCCGAATCCGGCGGAAGCTCGCCGATCAGCAGGCGCAACAGCGTCGTCTTGCCGGCGCCGTTGGGACCGATCAGGCCGATGCGGTCGCGGCGGAAGATGCGGCTGGAGAAATCCCGCACGATCGCGCGCTCGCCGAAGCGCTTGGCGATGTTGCGCGCGGTGATGGCGAGCGCGCCCGACGGCTCGGCCGTCGCCACGTCGATCGCGGCGCGGCCGGTCGGCCCGATCTGCTGGCGACGCTGCCGTCTCAGCTCATTGAGCTGGCGCAGGCGTCCCTCGTTGCGCGTGCGCCGGGCGCGGATGCTCTTGCCGGCCCATTCGGTCTCGCGCTCGATCAGGCGGTCGAGCTTGTGGCGCTCGGTCGCCTCGCGCTCGAGGATGTCGCCCGACCAGTCGTCGAAGGCGGCGTAGCCGCGGTCGAGGCGGCGCACGATGCCCCGGTCGAGCCACAGCACGGCGCGCGCCAGAGTGCCGAGGAAGCGCCGGTCGTGACTGACCAGCAGGTAGGCGCCCTTCCAGGTCGAAAGCTTGTCCTCCAGCCATTCGATGGTCGGCAGGTCGAGATGGTTGGTCGGCTCGTCGAGCAGCAGCACGTCGGGCTCGCCGACCAGCGCGCGGGCGAGCGCGGCGCGCCGCGCCTCGCCGCCCGACAGGGTCGCGGGATCGCGGCCGCCGTCGAGCGCGACCTCGGCCAGCAGGGCGGCGACGCGCCAGTCGGACGGGCCGGCGGCATCGGCGAGCGCGGCGGCGACATAGTGCGCGACGGTCGGATGGCCGGCGAAGTCGGGCTCCTGGGCGAGGCTCGCCACGGTGGCGCCGGGCTGGGCGAAGCGCTCGCCAGCATCGGCGATCGGCTCGCCGGCCAGGATCCTGAGCAGGGTCGACTTGCCCGCGCCGTTGCGGCCGACCAGGCACAGCCGCTCGCCCGGCGCGATGCCGAGCTCGACGCCGTCGAGGATTGTCTGGTCGCCCAGGCGGTAGCGGATGCCGGCCAGCGCCAGCAGAGGAGGATCGGCCATGTCGTGGATCGCCAACGAGGCGGCTACATGGCCGAACCTGTCCACATCGGCAAGGACAACTGGTGGCGGTAGGATGGCCGATGCTGCGGGTCGTCGGGGAATCGAGGCGGATCGATCGCGCCATCAAGCGCCTGCAGGGTGCGCTCAAGGGCATTCCCGCGCGCGGCGTGCGGCTGACCTGGCGCGGCGGCGAGCTCGTGACGACCATCCGCTGGGCGCGCGACGATCATTTCTGGTGGGCCTTCGAGCCGCGCCGTGCCCGCGAGGCGCTGCTGCTCGGCCATGCCGCGCACGCGCCGACCAAGCGCGAGAGCATCACCTGCGAGATCAACCTGCCGCGCCGCGCCGACCGCAAGGTGGCGGGCATCGTCGCGGTCGACGAGGCGGGAGCGCTCCATCTCTGCCATTCCGGCCGCATGGGCGGCGCGCGGCGCGGCCAGCGCAAGGCGGGCTTCCGCGAGTTCCTGGCCGACGGCGTGTGGCGGCCGCTCGCCTGGCCCGACGGCGCCGAGAGCGAGGCGCTGGTGGTGGCGCCGCTCGACAGCCCGCGGCTCACCCGCCTGCTCGGCCAGTTCGTCGACGCGGTGCGCCGCTTCAAGGCGGGCGAGCCGCCGGTCGAGCGCACCGGCCTGTGCGTCGAGCCGGCGATCGCCGATTCGGCGACGGCGGCGTGCGATCGGCGGCTGGTCGATGTGGCACTGCACGAGGAGCTGGCCAAGCGCGGCCTGTTCGGCGGCGCTCGCGATCTCTTCTCGCTGCCGGGCGACGGCCCGCAGCCGCTGTTCGCGCTGGTCGCCGACGGACGGCCGGAAGAGCTCGCCATGGCAGTGGGCGCCCTGTCGCTCGCCTCGGCGCGCGGCGGCCGCGACGTGCGGCCGATCCTGGTGGCGCCGGCCGCACTCGCCGAGCGCGACGACGCGGCCCTGCAGGCCCTGCCCTTCGCCTGTGTCCGCTTCCGCTGGCGTGGTGCGCGGGCGGTGTTCGACGGGCTCGACGATGCGCTGGAATGAGTCCTGCCCGACGAGAAATTCATGCTCTTCTCCCCCGCGACGGGGAGAGCAACATGACGGTCGAGTGAGGAGCCGTCGATGGCCATGGGCCTGACCACCGGGTTGTGGGTGAGCGCGCAGGTGCGGCTGGGCGATCGCGCCTTCATGCCGGTGACGGTGGTGCGCCGCGGCGATCCCGATGCCGGCACGGTGCTGATCAAGGTCAACCGCTTCGACGCCGGCGTCACCGTCTACACCCAGGCGAGCACGCTCGACGGCGAGCCGGCGTGGAGCCGCGGCACCGGCCCAAATCCGGTGACCGAGGCCGAGGCCGACGCCTACATCGCCCGCCAAGTCGCGCGCGATCCCGACGTCTGGGTGCTCGAAGTCGAGGACCGCAAGGGCCAATACAAGATCGACGGCAAGGTCGTCTGAGCGCCTCGGTCCGTCGGCAATCGCCCTCGACAACCGACAGTATACGTGTCAGCTAGAGCGTCGCGCGTGAAATAGGA
>VGCQ01000110.1 GCA_016870055.1 Alphaproteobacteria bacterium
TAGAGCCTATGGCCGGGCGCCACGGCGGGTTTGTCGAGCACGACCAGCGTGCCGGCGACGATATCGTCGATGTAGCTGTAGTCGCGTTTCACCGCGCCGCCGTGGAACAGCGTGATCGGCCGCCCCCCGTGGATCGCCTTGGCGAAGATATAGGGCGACATGTCGGGTCGGCCCCACGGACCGTAGACGGTGAAGTAGCGCAGGCCGCTGGCGCGCAAGCCGAATTGGTGCACGTAGGCTTCGGTCATCAGCTCATCGGCCCGCTTGGTGGCGGCGTAGAGCGATACTGGCCGGTCGACCCGATCGGCGACGGCGAAGGGCTGCTTGCGGTTGGCGCCGTAGACCGACGAAGACGAGGCATAGACGAAGTGCTTCAGGTCCTTCAGCCGCCGCGTCAGTTCGAGCATGACCAGGTGGCCCATGACGTTGGCCTGGACGTAGACGAATGGATCGACCAGCGAGTGGCGCACGCCCGGCTGGGCGGCAAGGTGGACGATGCGATCGATGGCGTGTCGGTCGGCCAACGCCAGCATGGCCTCGCGATCGGCGATGTCGGCCTCGAGGAAGGTGAAAGACCGTTCTTCTCGCAAGGGCTTCAGGCGCGCGAACTTCAGGACGGGATCGTAGTAGGGGCTGAAATTGTCGACGCCCAATACCGTCTCACCGCGCGCCAGTAGAGCGCGCGCGATGTGGCTGCCGATGAAACCCGCGGCGCCGGTGACGAGGACGGTCATGAGTTGGTCTGCGTGACGAAAACGCTGGGCGAAAGCGAACGGGCCGCACGCTTACAACGTTTCATTCGCCGACGAAACCGTGAAACGCCGCACCCGGCAAACCACCGTCGCAGCGTGCAAAACGTCTTTATTCCGCTGCACCGGCGTTCCTGATTGCATGCGCCGCGCATCTGTCGTTACCGTTGCGGCATGACAGTCAGGGAGGGGGCCATGGCCCATGCGGTGACCCTGGACGACAAGTACGTCCTGGACAGCGGACGCATCTACCTGACCGGCACGCAGGCGCTGGTCCGCCTGCCGATGATGCAACGCCAGCGCGACCAGGCGGCCGGGCTCGACACAGCGGGCTACATCTCCGGCTACCGCGGCTCGCCTTTGGGCGGCTTCGACCAGGCGCTGTGGCAAGCCAAGCGCTTCATCAAGCAGAGCCACATCGAATTCCAGCCCGGCACCAACGAGGACCTTGCCGCCACGGCCCTGTGGGGCACGCAGCAGATCCACCTCTACCCCGGCGCGCGCTACGATGGCGTGTTCGGCATCTGGTACGGCAAAGGGCCGGGCGTCGACCGCTCGGGCGACGTGCTGAAGCATGCCAACTACGCCGGCACGGCGCGCCACGGCGGCATCGTGGCACTGGCCGGCGACGATCACATGGCCAAGTCGTCGACCACGGCGCACCAGAGCGAGCCGGCGCTGATCGCCGCCGGCATTCCGGTGATCCATGCCGCCTCCGTCCAGGAGTATCTCGACCTCGGCCTGCACGCCTTCGCGCTGTCGCGCTACTCGGGCCTGTGGGTCGGCTTCAAGGTGCTGAGCGAGACCGTCGATTCGTCGGCTTCGGTGCATATCGATCCGCATCGCATCGAAATCAGGACGCCGACCGACTTCGCCCCGCCGCCCGACGGCGTGCATATCCGCTGGCCCGACGACTGGGTCGGCCAGGAGCGCCGCGTCTTCACGGTCAAGCAACCGGCCGCCCTCGCCTACTGGCGCGCCAACCGACTCGACCGGCTGGCGATGGGCCGGCCCGACGCGCGCTTCGGCATCGTGACGGTCGGCAAGTCCTACCTCGACGTGCGGCAGGCGCTCGACGAGCTCGGCATCGACGAGGCGGAGGCCGAGCGTATGGGCCTCGCGATCTACAAGGTGGCGATGGTCTGGCCGCTGGAAAGCGAAGGCATCGCAGCCTTCGTCCAGGGCAAGCGCGAGCTTTTGGTGGTCGAGGAGAAGCGGCCGCTGATCGAGCAGCAGGTCAAGGATGCCCTGTTCAACGCGCCGGCCGACCGACGGCCGCTGGTCGTCGGCAAGACCGACGAGCGCGGCCGGCCGCTGCTCAAGAGCGACGGCGAGCTGACGCCGTTCGAGATCGCGACCGCCCTGGTGGTGCGGCTCGGGCTCGATTCGCTCGGCGCACGCGCCAAGCAGCGCTTCGAGGCGCTGCAGCGCCGCGCCGGCCGGCAGGTGCGCAACGAAGCCGGACTTGCCCGCGTGCCCTACTTCTGCTCCGGCTGCCCGCACAACTCCTCGACCAAGGTGCCGGACGGCTCGATGGCGATGGCCGGCATCGGCTGCCACACGCTCGCCATCAACATGGAGCGCAACACCAAGACCTTCACCCACATGGGCGCCGAGGGCGCGACATGGGTCGGCGCACATCACTTCTCCGACATGCCGCATGTGTTCCAGAATCTGGGCGACGGCACCTACTTCCACTCCGGCTATCTTGCGATCCGCCATGCCGTCGCGACCGGCACCCCCATCACCTACAAGATCCTCTACAACGACGCCGTCGCCATGACCGGCGGTCAGCCGCACGACGGCAATGTGCGGCCGTGGACGATCAGCCAGCAGGTCCATGCCGAGGGCGTGCGGCGCATCGCGCTGGTGAGCGACGAGCCGCACAAATATCCGGTCGGCACCGAGTGGGCGCCCGGCGTCACCTTCCATCACCGCAGCGAGCTCGACGACGTGCAGAGGGACTTGCGCGGCTGGAAGGGCGTGTCGGTGCTGATTTACGACCAGACCTGCGCGGCCGAGAAGCGCCGCCGACGCAAGCGCGGCACTTTCCCCGACCCGGCGCGGCGCGTCTTCATCAACCAAGCCGTGTGCGAGGGCTGCGGCGACTGTTCGGCGCAGTCCAATTGCCTGTCCGTCGTGCCGGTCGAGACCGAGTTCGGCACCAAACGGGCGATCGACCAGTCGTCGTGCAACAAGGACTTCTCCTGTCTCGCCGGCTTCTGCCCGAGCTTCGTCACCATCGAAGGCGGCAGGCTGCGCAAGGGCAAGGCCGATGCCGCTGCGGCGTCGACGCCGCCGGAGTTGCCATTGCCGCCCGCGCCCACCGTGCCGGCGATCACCGACAAGCCCTATGGCGTTCTGATCACCGGCGTCGGCGGCACCGGCGTCGTCACGGTCGGCGCCATCATGGGCATGGCGGCCCATATCGAAGGCAAGGGTGCGAGCGTGCTCGACCAGCTCGGCATGGCGCAGAAGGGCGGCGCGGTGATCAGCCATGTCCGCATCGGCGCTTCACCCGAAGCGCTGCACGCCGTGCGGCTGGGCGCGGGCGGCGCCGATCTGCTGCTCGGCTGCGACCTGGTGGTGAGTGCCAGCGCCGATGCCCTGGCGCGGCTCGAGCCCGGTCAGTCGCGCGCCGTCATCAACACCCACGAGACCATCACCGGCGACTTCGCGCGCCGACCCGACCTTGCCTTCCCCGCCCATACCTTGCGCCTGGCGATCGAGGCGGCGGCCGGCGGCGAGGCTTGCGATTTCCGCGAGGCCAGCGCGCTCGCCACCGGCCTGATGGGCGATTCGATCGCCACCAACATGTTCATGCTGGGCTATGCCTACCAGAAGGGCCTGGTGCCGATCGGGCACGAGGCGATCGAGCGCGCCATCGAGCTGAACGGCGCCGCCGTCGCCATGAACACCGCGTCGTTCCGCTGGGGCCGCCGCGCCGCGCACGACTGGACGGCGGTCGAGCGGATCGTCGGCCCGCCGGCTACCGTCGTCGCCTTCCCCCGGCAGCCCCAAACCCTGGACGAGATCGTGGCCTCTCGCGTGCGCCACCTCACGGCCTACCAGAACGCCGACCTCGCCGGTCGCTACACGGCGCTGGTCGACAGAGTGCGCACCGCCGAGCAAGCCATCGGTCAAAGTGGATTGGCCGAGGCCGTGGCGCGCAGCTTCGCCAAGCTGCTCGCCTACAAGGACGAGTACGAGGTGGCACGGCTCTACGCCGAGACCGACTTCCAGGCCGAGGTCGCGCGCCAGTTCGAAGGCGACTATCGGCTAAAATTCCACCTCGCCCCGCCTCTGCTTGCCGAGCGCGATGGCAAGACCGGCCACCTTCTCAAGCAGGCCTACGGAAGCTGGATGCTTCGCGGCTTCAAGGTGCTGGCCCGGCTGAAATTCCTGCGCGGCACCGCCTTCGATCCGTTCGGCCGCACCGCCGAACGCAAGACCGAACGGGCGTTGAGCGGCGAGTACGAGACCTTGATCGGCGAGCTGCTCGCCGGCCTCAACGCGGCCAATCATGGGCTGGCCGTCGAGTTCGCCGGTGCTGCCCAGGACATCAAGGGCTATGGCCACGTCAAGGAAGCCAACATCGAGAAGGTCAAGCGCAAGCAGGCCGCCTTGCTTGCGCGCTGGCGCAGTCCGTCGGCGCTGAAGGCAGCCGCTGAGTAGGACATCGCCGGTGCCCGCACAGCGAGCGCGGGCGACCCGGCAGCGCGTGCACTCCATTGACAAGGGCGCGGCGAGGCGCGCCCAATCGTCCTCGGCATGAACGTCGTTGGCGTGTCGACCCGCAAGCCCGATCCGGTGACCCGCGCCCGCGCGCTGGGGCCGGCGATCGAGGCTGCAGCCGACGAGATCGAGGCGACCCAGGACTTTCCCGAGCCGCTGCTCACGGCGCTGCACGACGCCAAGCTGTTCCGTCTGCTGCTGCCGCGCGTGCTGGGCGGCGAAGAGGTCGAGCCTTGGGTCTACACCGCGGCGGTCGAGGAGATCGCCCGGCACGACGGCTCGCTCGGCTGGAACATGTTCGTCGCCAACAGCTCGGCCCTGATCGCCCCGTTCATCTCGCTCGAGGCGGCGCGAGCGATCTACGGCGACCCGCGCGGGCTCGTCTCCTGGGGCCCGCCCAACCAGCACAAGCTCGCGGCGGCGCCCGGCGGCTATCGCGTCACCGGCCAGTGGCATTTCTCGTCGGGCTACCGCCAGGCCAGCTGGATCGGCGCGCACGGCCATGTCGTCGAGCCCGACGGATCGCTGCGGCTCAACCGCTTCGGCCGGCCGACCGTGCGCACGGTGCTGATGCCCAAGAGCGCGACCACGCCGATCCACGACTGGGACACGCTCGGCATGCGCGGCACGGCATCGGAAGGCTATGCCTGCCGCGACGTATTCGTGCCCGAAGCCTTCTCCGGCACGCGCGAGGACCCGAGCCTGCGCCGCGACAGGGGCCCACTCTATGCCTTCACCATGCAGGGCCTCTATGCCTGTGGCGTGGCGGCGGTGGCGCTCGGCCTCGCGCGGGCCATGCTCGACGCCTTCATCGCGCTCGCCGCCGGCAAGACGCCGCGCTACATGACACGGCTGGCCGACAGCCCGACGGTGCAGGCCGACGTGGCGCGCCGCGAGGCCGATATCGGCTCGGCGCGCGCCTGGCTGGTCGAGATCCTGCAGGATGTCCATGCCCGCGCCGACAACGTGGCGCCGATCGGCAGCGCCGACCGCGTCAAGGTGCGGCTCGGCTGCACGCAGGCCATTCACGCCGCCGAGAAGACCGCCGACTGGGTCTACAAGGCTGCCGGCACCTCGGCGATCTTCCGCGGCACGCCGTTCGAGCGGCGCTTCCGCGACCTGCACACGCTGTCGCAGCAGATCCAGGCGCGCGAGGCGCATTTCGAGACGGTCGGCCGCATCCTGCTGAACGGCGATCCCGACGGCACGTTCCTGTAGTCGGGCTACGGCGCGCCGTGCAGCAGCGCGGCACTGCAGCCGCTGCCCTGCCAGCGGTAGGACTGGGTGCGCCCGCGCGACAGGGTCCATTCGACGATGCAGCCTTGGCGCACCAGCGTCGGCGGGAAGCCACCCATCGGCACCCACAGGCCGCCGACGCGCCGATAGGCCGGCGCCCAGCCGCCGGCGATGTACGAGGTGTCCCACCGCCACTGCAGGATTCTGGTTTCGTCGTCGAGCTGGTAGCTGTTGTCGGGGATGCAACCCATGGCGGCCAGCAAGGCGCGTTCGTCGCCGCCGCCCATCTCGCCCAGCCTGCGATCGAAATCCGGACCGGTCTGAACAGCGCACGCCGCCACGAGCAGGGCGAAAACAAGGACACGCGCCACGACCATGCGATCTCCCGACCGAAGGCATCAGATTGACCGGCGAATCTGGCTGGAAGATGGTGCGGCGCGGCGGCGCCGCACGCCAGGGGGAGTCGTGAGAGGGCTGGTCTTCGTTCTTTGTGCGCTGGTCCTGGTGCTGGGACAGTTCCGACACACCTACCAGGACGCCGAGCGCTACGGCTACCTCACCGACATCATGCCGGCGGACTGGAAGGCGACCAACGTCTGGCTCGACACCACCGACTGCGCCGCGCAGCGCGGCGCCTGGCTGGCGCTGTGCGAGGACGGCAAGCTGGTGCCGATGTCGGAGCGCGCCATCGCCGACGATCCGGGCCACGCCCTGATCCTCGACCTGTGGTCGATGGCGACCCAGCGCCGCGCCGCCCTGCCCGAGGTGGCGCGGCTCAACGCCCTGGTCGACACGCTGGGCCTGCTGGCGCTGGCCGGCCTGCTGTTCGCGCTACGCGCCTACCTCACCTCGCTCACCGTGCTGTGGCTGGGGCCGCTGCAGTATCTCGGCTGGATGGGCACCTCGCCGCATTGGGCCTATATCGGCCTGGTGAGCCTCGTCGCCGTGCTGCCGCTCGCCGTCGCGGGGCGCGCGACGCCGCCTTCGACATGCAGCCGGCCCAGCGATTGGCCACGCACGGCCTGTCGCACACGCTCTATCTCGGCCTGGGCTTCGTGCCCAACAAGTGGGACATCCGCTACGACGACGAGCACGGCAAGGAGATCGCGGCCAAGGCCACGCCGCCGGTCGTGTTCTGCTCGCCCGAATATTTCCGCCTGATGTGGCGGCTCTATATCACGCGCTGGCTGGAGGATCCGGGTGAAGTGCTGCGCATCTACCTGGCGAAGGCGTGGATGCTGCTCGGCTCGCCGACGCTCCATCCCGGGCCGCCGTTCGGCATCGTGCTCATGATCGGGCTTGGCCATCTCGCGGCAGCGACGGCGCTCGGGGCCTGGCGCCGCATCGCCTTCGTCCAGGGCTTGGCGATCGAGAGCGTGGCGGTGGCCTTCATGGCCCTGTTCCTCGCGCAAGCGATGGCGGCCCTGCCCAGCCACAGCTACGCCATGCCAGTGAACGCCTTCGTGCTGGTGCTGTCGGGCGTCATCGTCGAGTTCTTCGCCCGCGCCGCCCTGCGCGTCGCGCGAGCGTTCTAGAAACGACTACTTGCTCGTATTGAAGGTCGACACGCGGTTCCACCAGCTGCTCAAGGCGTTCTCGTTCTTGGGCGCCCAGCCGCGCGCCTCCATGCAGCGCGCCGTCAGCCGGTCGAGATTGTTCTTGTAACCCTGGTTGTCCATGGTCGTGTACAGGTCGCCCCAGCCGTAGCGCTCGCGCTCGCCGGAGAACACCGCCCGCCGCTGGTCTTCGATGCCGCGCTCGTTCTGCGCGATCGAGCGGACCTGGGCGCGGCACTGCGCCTCGTCCTTGGCCATCTGGTCGGTGTTCTTGCCCTCCTTGCTGAACTCCTTGGGCGCGCACGCCGACAGCACCAGCAAGCCCGCGACAACGAACAGGCCGAGCGCCCTCATTTGACGCCTGCCACGGCGGCCTCGATCGCCTTCAGCGCGTCGGACGCCCGGGTCGCATCGGGACCGCCGCCCTGCGCCATGTCGGGCCGGCCGCCACCGCCCTTGCCGCCCAGCGCCGCCACGCCGGCCTTGACCAGCTCGACCGCGCTCAGGGTCTTCGACAGATCGTCGGTCACGCCGACCACCGCCGACGCCTTGCCGTCCTCGACGCCGATCAGCGCCACCACGCCCGAGCCCAGCTTCTTCTTGAACTCGTCGGCCATGCCCTTGAGGTCCTTGCCCGGCACGCCGGTCAGCACGCGGCCGATCAGCTTGACGCTGCCGACCTGGCGCACCTCGTCGGCCGGCGCCGCCGCTCCGCCACTCGAGCCGCCGGCCAGCGCCAGGGCCTTGCGCGCACCAGACAGCTCGCGCTCGATTTTGCGCTGGCCCTCGACCAGCGCCTGCAGGCGCGCCGGCAGATCCTCGGGCCGCACCTTCAGGACGGCCGCCGCGTCGGCCAGCAGCGCCGCCTGCTGGCGCACATGCGCCTCGGCCGCCGCACCGGCCAGCGCCTCGATGCGGCGCACGCCCGCCGACACCGCGCCCTCGCCCACGATCTTGAACAGGCCGACGTCGCCGGTGCGCAGCGCATGGGTGCCCCCGCACAGCTCGACGGAATATTTCTGGCCGTCGGCGCCGCCCATCGACAGCACGCGCACCTCGTCGCCGTACTTCTCGCCGAACAGCGCCATGGCGCCTTCGGCGATCGCCTCGTCCGGCGTCATCAGTCGCGTCTCGACGGCGGAGTTGGCGCGGACGCGGGCGTTGACCTCGTCCTCGATGGCGCGCAACTCGTCGGCCGAGATCGCCTTGGTGTGGCTGACGTCGAAGCGCAGCCGGTCGGGCGCCACCAGCGAGCCCTTCTGGGTGACGTGCTCGCCAAGCTGGCGGCGCAGCGCGGCATGCAGGAGATGCGTCGCCGAATGATGGGCGCGCAGCTGGGCGCGACGGATCGGGTCGATGGTCATGACCAGATCGTCGCCGATCTTCAGCGCACCCTTGCCGACGGTGGCGCGGTGGGCATGCAGATCGCCGACCCGCTTCTGCACGTCGTCGACCGCAGCCTCGCCCTGCGCGCCCACGAAACGGCCGGTATCGCCGACCTGGCCGCCCGATTCGGCATAGAACGGCGTCTGGTTGACCACGATCCAGCCGGTCTGGCCGGCGGCGAGCGCCGGCACTTCCTTGCCGTCGAGCACGATCGCCGTGATCTGGCCCTCGGCGCGTTCGGTGTCGTAGCCCAGGAACTCGGTGGCGCCGACCTTCTGGCGGACGTCGAACCAGATCGCCTGGTCGGCGGTCTCGCCGGAGCCCGCCCAGGCGGCGCGCGCCTTGGCGCGCTGCTCGTCCATCGCCATGTCGAAGCCCGCGGTGTCGACCGCGATGCTGCGCGCGCGCAGCACGTCCTGGGTGAGGTCGAGCGGGAAGCCGTAGGTGTCGTAGAGCTTGAAAGCGACATCGCCCGCGAGCGTGCCGCCGGCCGCCAGGCCGCGCGTCTCGTCGTCGAGCAGCTTTAGCCCGGTGCCCAGCGTCTTGCGGAAACGGCCTTCTTCGAGCTTCAGCGTCTCGGTCACCAGCGGCTGGGCGCGCACCAGCTCGGGGTAGGCGTCGCCCATCTCGTGGACCAGCGCCGGCACCAGCTTGAAGATCACCGGCTGGTCGGTCCCCAGCATGTGGGCATGGCGCATGGCGCGGCGCATGATGCGGCGCAAGACGTAGCCGCGGCCTTCGTTGGACGGCAGCACGCCGTCGGCGATCAGGAAAGCGGTGGTGCGCAGATGGTCGGCGATCACCTTGTGCGAGGCGGCCTGCGGGCCGTCGGGATCGGCGCCGGTCTCGTGCGCCACCGCTTCGATCAGGGTCCGGAACAGGTCGATGGCGTAGTTGTCGTGCTTGCCCTGCAGGACCGCGGCGATGCGCTCCAGCCCCATGCCGGTATCGATCGAGGGCTTGGGCAGCTCGATGCGCTCTTGCTTGGTCACCTGCTCGAACTGCATGAAGACCAGGTTCCAGATCTCGATGAAGCGATCGCCGTCGGCGTCGGCGCTGCCCGGCGGACCGCCCGGAATGCGATCGCCGTGATCGAAGAAGATCTCCGAGCACGGCCCGCACGGACCGGTGTCGCCCATCGCCCAAAAATTGTCCGAGGTCGGGATGCGGATGATCTTGTTGTCGGAGAAGCTCGAGATCTTGCGCCAGTAGCCCGCCGCCTCCTCGTCCTCGCTGAACACGGTGACCAGCAGGCGGTCGGCCGGCAGGCCGTACTCCTTGGTGATCAGGTTCCAGGCGAGCTCGATCGCCCGCTCCTTGAAGTAGTCGCCGAACGAGAAGTTGCCCAGCATCTCGAAGAAGGTGTGATGGCGCGCCGTGTAGCCGACATTCTCGAGATCGTTGTGCTTGCCGCCGGCGCGCACGCATTTCTGCGAGGTCGCGGCGCGGCTGTAGGGCCGCTTCTCCAGGCCGGTGAAGACGTTCTTGAACTGCACCATGCCGGCGTTGGTGAACATCAGCGTCGGATCGTTGCGCGGCACGAGCGGGCTCGAGGCCACGACCTCGTGGCCGTTGCGGCGGAAGTACTCTAGGAAGGTGCGGCGGATGTCGCTGACGCTTTGCATGAGAAACTTTTAGCGTGTGGCCGACGCCGTCGTCCAGGACGGGGAACCATCGGAAAATGGCCGATCAGGCCCAATCTACCGCAACTTTGCGCCTCACCGTGGGGACGCTGCGCATCGTCCATCCGATCACCGTGCCGAGCGGGCCGGTGGCGGCGTCCGAGGTCGTGCCGGCATTGCAGGGGCTGGTCAATGCAGTGGTCGCCGAGGCCGAGCGCGGCCAGACGATCTCCTGCCGCAAGGGCTGCGGCGCCTGCTGCCGCCAGCTCGTGCCGGTGTCGCGCAGCGAAGGCGAGCGGCTCGTGCAGACGATCGCAGCGCTGCCGGCCGAGCGGCGCGAGCGCTTGCAGGCGCGCTTTGCCGCCGCCGAAAGCAGGATCGAGGCGGCGGGCCTCGGCGATCGCCAGGGCCGCAGCGACCGCGAGCTGTCGGCGGCCTACTTCGCGCTCGGCTTGCCCTGCCCGTTCCTCGAGGACGAAAGCTGCTCGATCCATCCCGAGCGGCCGCTGGTCTGCCGCGAGTACCTCGTGACCTCGCCCGCCGCGTTGTGCGCCGGAGCCGCGCAGGAGGGCGTGACGCCGGTCGCCGTGCCCAAAGTGTCGCTGGCCGCCCGCGGCCTGCAGGACGACAAGGACGACTGGTTTCCGCTGGCGATGCTGATGGCCTGGGCGCGCCGGCGGCGGCACACGGCGACGAGGCGGGCTGGACCCGAGTGGGTCCAACGGTTCTTGGCGCGGCTTTCGTCGGCAAGTCGATAGCTTGGCCCACTCTTTTTGCGCCCCAAGGGGCGCAAAAAGAGTGGGCCGGCGCTGCGCGTGGGGGGACAGCACCGGCCCGGCGACAGGAGACAGGGGGATCCTTGTCGCTGAAACGCTCTACTCTTCGTCCTCGTCGTCCCCCTTGCCGGCGTCCATCAGGGCGTTGGCGAGGATGCCGGCATTGGCCCGGACTTTGTGCTCGATCGCCTGGGCGACCTCGGGATGTTCCTTGAGGAAGGTCTTGGCGTTCTCGCGGCCCTGGCCGATGCGCTGGCCGTCGTAGGAGAACCACGAGCCCGACTTCTCGACCACGCCGGCCTTCTCGCCGAGATCGATCAGCTCGCCGGTCTTGCTCACGCCCTCGCCGTACATGATGTCGAACTCGACCACCTTGAAAGGCGGCGCCACCTTGTTCTTCACCACCTTCACGCGGGTGTGGTTGCCGATCACCTCTTCCTTGTCCTTGAGCGCGCCGATGCGGCGGATGTCGAGGCGGACCGAGGCGTAGAATTTCAGCGCATTGCCGCCCGTCGTGGTCTCGGGGCTGCCGAACATGACGCCGATCTTCATGCGGATCTGGTTGATGAAGATCACCAGGGTGTTGGACTTTGAGATCGACGCCGTGAGCTTGCGCAGCGCCTGGCTCATCAGGCGGGCCTGCAGGCCGGGCAGCGCATCGCCCATCTCGCCCTCGAGCTCGGCGCGCGGCACCAGGGCGGCCACCGAGTCGATCACCAGCACGTCGATCGCACCCGAGCGCACCAGCGTGTCGGCGATCTCCAGCGCCTGCTCGCCGGCGTCGGGCTGCGAGATCAGGAGATTGTCGATGTCGACGCCGAGCTTCTTGGCATAGGCCGGATCGAGTGCATGCTCGGCATCGACGAAGGCGCAGGCGCCGCCCTTCTTCTGCGCCTCGGCCACGACGTGCAAGGCGAGCGTCGTCTTGCCCGAGCTCTCGGGCCCGTAGATCTCGACGATGCGGCCCTTGGGCAGGCCGCCGATGCCGAGCGCGATGTCGAGGCTGAGCGAGCCCGTCGAGATCGCCTCGATCTCCAGCGCCTCGCGCTGGCCCAGGCGCATGATCGAGCCCTTGCCGAACGCCCGTTCGATCTGGGCCAGGGCGGCGTCGAGCGCCTTGTTCTTGCTTTCCATGCCGTCTTTCTCGACCACTTTCAGAACTGCGGACATTGGCTGTCTCCTCGTTCTCCCACGCCCCTGTCGGGAGCGGCAATGCGGATAAGTCCGCCGGGGGTCAGGCCAATGTACCTATTTTGTTCTGATCGGCAAGAGGGCAAATAACCCCCTGATATAATTAATCTTCTTGACACAAGTTCTAGGTCTGTTCGCGTCGGCCGCGGCCAGCCCTGGGGATTGCCGGGTCAATCTTTCGGCGGCACGAACATGTAGCCGACACCGCGCACCGTGCGGATCGCCTCGGGGTGTGCGGGGTCCTTCTCGATCTTGCGCCGGATGCGGGTGATGCGCAGATCCATCGCCCGGTCGAACACCTCCATCTCGCGATGGCCGATCGTCTCGAGCAGC
>VGCQ01000111.1 GCA_016870055.1 Alphaproteobacteria bacterium
CAAATGCTTGCCGTCTTACCCGTTTGCTGTTCGAGCCACCTCGACGCAAGCGCAAACGAAGGGCATTCCCATGCTTCGTCATAAGTTAGCGCCTATGGGGGCCGCGCTCCAGACGTCAGTTGAGGTAGAGCCCGTAGGCATCCGAATCGTCCCACGGATCGTCCCAGTAGATCTCGGCGTTCATCTGCGTCGGGTTGTACGGATCGTCGGACTTGTTCATCTGGTTGACGCGGCTGTCGATCATCTGCGCCCGACCCTTCTTGATGAAGGTGTTGTAGGCCTGCTGGCCGCCGATATAGATGCAGCCGCAGACGTTCTGGTCGGGATAGACCCAGGCCGGACGCCCCTTGAAGGTGGTCTGCGAGATGCGATGTGGCGGCAGCGTCTTGAACGCCGCCACTTTCTGCGGCGTGTTGAGCGACAGCGTCTTGAAGCCCGATTCGGCCAGTAGGTCTTCCTTGCTTTCCGGCTTGTAGCCGAACGGATTGGACATCAGCGGATTGGACGACGTGCTGGTGCAACCCGCGACAGCGAGGGCCAGCCCGACCACGACAACGAACGGCGCAAACGGCTTCACCGCGGCCTCCCTGACTATGCGGCGGCCCTGAGCCCCGCCTTGGCATCCTCTTTGATTATATCCGCCCCCTTCTCCGCCACCATGATCGTGGGGGCGTTGGTGTTGCCTGAAGGCACGGTCGGCATGACCGAGGCATCGATGACCCGCAGGCCGGCGATGCCATGCACGCGCAGCCGATCGTCGACCACCGCCATGGGGTCGCTGCCCATCTTGCAGGTGCCGATCACGTGGTAGGTCGTCTGGCCGTTGCCGCGCGCGAAGGCGAGCCATTCGTCGTAGCTGTTCACATCCTTGCCCGGCTTGTTCTCGAAGGCGACGTATTTCTCCAGCGACGGATGCGAGGCGATCTTGCGGGCGATCTGCATGCCCGCCACCGTGGCGTCGCGGTCGGTCTGTGCCGACAGGAAGTTCGGCCGGATGGCCGGCTCGACACCCGGCGTCGCCGACTTGATGTGGATCGAGCCGCGCGAATCGGGCCGGCACTGTCCGATCGCCACCGTCATGCCGGGTTCCTTCTCCAGCATGCGGGTCTGCGCCGAATCGTAGCTCGCCGGCGCCATGTGGAACTGCATGTCGGGGCTGTCGAGGCCCGGCCGCGTGCGCACGAAGCCGTAGACGATGCCCGCCGTGAGCGCCAGCGCGCCGTGGCCGGTGGTGTAATAGCGCAGCACCTCCTTGACCAGGCCCAGCCCGCGCGTCTGCTCGTTGAGCGTGATCGGCAGCTTGATGCGCCAGTTCATGCGCGGCGCGAAGTGATCGCCATAATTCTCGCCGACGCCCTTCAGCTCGTGCTTGACCTCGATGCCGAAGCGGCGCAGCAGGTCGGGCTGACCGATGCCGGAATGCTCCAGCACGCCCGGCGACTGCACGGCGCCGCACGACACGATGACCTCACGGCCGACTCGCGCCTCGCGCGCCTGGCCGTGCACAGTGTAGGCCACGCCGACCGCGCGCTTGCCATCGACCAGGATCTTGCTCACCAGCGCGTCGGTCTCGATCTTGAGATTGGGTCGGTTGCGCGCGGGGTCGAGGAAGGCGCGCGCCGTCGACTGGCGTTTGCCGTCCTTCATCGTCACCTGGAAGTAGCCGAAGCCCTCCTGGTCGCCGTTGTTGTAGTCCTTGTTTTTCGGATAGCCGCAGGCGGCCGCGGCCTCGATGAAGGCGTCGCAAAGCTCATGGGTGTCGCGCATGTCGGCGACGTTCAACAGGCCGCCCTTGCCGCGGCTGTCGTCGCCGCCGCGCTCGAAATTTTCCGACTTCTTGAAGTAGGGCAGGATCTGCGAGTACGACCAGCCACGATTGCCGAGCTGGCCCCAGGTATCGTAGTCGAGCGGCTGGCCGCGCACATAGAGCATGCCGTTGATCGAGCTCGAGCCACCCAGCGTGCGGCCGCGCGGACAGGGAATGCGACGTCCCGCCATGCCCTGCTCGGCCTCCATCTCGAAATTCCAGTTGTAGTCCTTGTGGTTCAGGAGCCGAACGAAACCGGCCGGGATGTCGATCCACATCGACTTGTCGGGCGGCCCCGCCTCCAGCAGCAGAACCTTGACATTGGCATCCTCGGTCAACCGGTTCGCCAGAACGCAGCCCGCCGAGCCACCGCCCACGATCACATAGTCCCAATCGGCCATGACGCTGGTTTCCTCCGTAACGAAGGAGTCATAGCATCATCGCAGTGCGGGCGTCCCGCCCGTTCATGCTCTACGGAGCGCGAGCCGCCAGGGCGGCGCTCCGGTCACCTCAAATGGCAGGAGACTTGGTGTCCCGGCGCGATTTCGCGCAGCGGCGGCGCTTCGACCTTGCAGCGGGCGACGGCATAGGGGCAGCGGGTGTGGAAATGGCAGCCGGGCGGCGGGCGGACCGGGCTCGGCACGTCGCCCTGCAGGATGCGCTTCTGGCGGCGGATTGCGGGGTCGGGCACCGGCACGGCCGACAGCAGCGCCTCGGTGTAGGGATGCTGCGGTCGCGTGAAGATCGAGCGCGTGTCGGCATACTCGACGATGCGGCCGAGATACATCACGGCGATGTGGTGGCTGATGTGCTCGACCACCGCCAGATTGTGCGAAATGAAGAGATAGGACAGCCGCCGCTCGCGCTGCAGGTCCTGCAACAGATTGATGACCTGTGCCTGGATCGACACGTCGAGCGCCGACACCGGCTCATCGCCCACGATCAGCCGGGGCCCCAGCGCCAGGGCACGGGCGATGCCGATGCGCTGGCGCTGGCCGCCGGAGAACTGGTGCGGATAGTTGGTCATTTGCGCGGGCCGCAGCCCGACACGTTCGAACAGGGCGGCGACCTGCGCCTCGCGCTCGCGGCGGCTAGCGACGCCATGCACCAGCAGCGGCTCGCCCACGATCTCGCCCGCCGTCATGCGCGGATTGAGCGAGGAGAACGGATCTTGGAAGATGATCTGCATCTGCGCCCGGTAAGGCCGCATCTCCGCCTTGGAGAGTCCGGTGATCTCGGTGCCGCCGACTTTCACCGAGCCCGAGGTCGGCTCGATCAGCCGCAGCACGGCGCGGCCGGCCGTGGTCTTGCCGCAGCCGCTCTCGCCGACCAGGCCCAGCGTCTCGCCGACACCGATGGTGAAGCTGATGCCGTCGACGGCAAAGACATGGCCGACGGTGCGGCGCAGCAGGCCCTTGCGCACCGGGAAGTGCTTCTTGAGGTCCTTGACCTCGACCACGGGCATGTTGGCTTCAGCCATTGCTGTGCCAGCAGGCGGCCCAATGGCCCGTGCTCTTCTGCTCGTAGGCCGGGCGCTCCTTGCGGCAGCGGTCGTCGGCGCGGCTGCAGCGCGGCGCGAAGGCGCAGCCCTCCGGCAGGTCGAACAAGGGCGGCACGATGCCTGGAATCTCCTGAAGTCTCGAGTCGATGCTCTGGTCCTTGCCTCGCATCAGGTCGAGCCGCGGGATCGAAGCGAGCAGGCCGACCGTGTAGGGATGCATCGGTCTGGCAAAGAGCTCACCGACCTCGGCCTCCTCGACCTTGCGACCGGCATACATGACGATGACGCGCCGCGCCGTCTCGGCAACCACGCCGAGATCGTGCGTGATCAGGATGACGGCGGCGCTGAACTCGCGTTGCAGTTCGACGATCAGCTCCAAGATCTGCGCCTGGATGGTGACGTCGAGCGCGGTCGTGGGCTCGTCCGCGATCAGCACTTTGGGATTGCAGGCGAGCGCCATGGCGATCATGGCACGCTGGCGCATGCCGCCGGAGAGCTGGTGCGGATACTCCCTGGCGCGCTGCGCCGGCTCGGGAATGCGCACCAGGCCGAGCATCTCGATCGCGCGCTGGTGCGCGGCCTTCTTGTCCATGTCGCGATGTAGGATCAATGCCTCGGCGATTTGCTTACCGATGGTCATGACCGGGTTGAGCGACGTCATCGGCTCTTGAAAGATCATCGAGATCTCGTTGCCGCGCACATCGCGCATCTCTTCTTCGCTGATCTGCAGCAGGTCACGGCCGGCGAGGCGCACCGACCCCGACACGATGCGCCCCGGCGGTTCGGGGATCAGGCGCATCAACGACAGCGCAGTCATGCTTTTGCCACAGCCCGATTCGCCGACGATCGCCAGGGTCTCGCCCGCGGCGACCTGGAAGTCCACCCCATCGACGGCCTTGACGATGCCTTGTCGAGTATAAAACCACGTACCGAGGTCCTCGACCTCGAGCAGAGCGCTCATGTGCGCTCCCGAGGATCGAAGATGTCTCGCAACGCATCGCCGAGAAGATTGGTGCCAAACACGGTGAGGCTGATGGCGACGCCGGGGAAGATCACCAGCCAAGGCGCAGTGCGGACGTACTCGGCGGCGGACTCAGACAGCATGCGGCCCCACGACGGATAGGGTTCGGGGATGCCCAGCCCGAGGAACGACAACGACGCCTCGGTGAGGATCGCCGAACCGAGCTGCGCCGTCGCCAGCACGATCAACGGCGCCATCGTGTTGGGCAGGACATGGCGCACAGCGATGCGCACCTCGCCCATGCCGACGGCGCGCGCCGCTTCGACGAAGGGCTGCTCGCGCAGCGACAGCGTGCTGGACCGCACGACGCGCGCCACGTTGGGCACCAGCGCCACGGCGATGGCGATGATCGTGTTCTCGAGCGAGGGGCCGAGCGAGGCAGCCATGACCAGCGCCAGCACGAGCAACGGCAGCGCTTGCAGGATATCCATGAGGCGCTGGGTGGCGAGGTCGAACCAGCCGCCGAGAAAGCCGCTGGCGAGACCTATGGCAATGCCGATCAAGAAGCCCAGAGCGGTGGCACCCACGGCGACGGCAAGCGAGATGCGCGCGCCGTAGACGATGCGGCTGAACATGTCGCGGCCCATGAAGTCGGCGCCCAGCCAGAAGGTGCTGCTGGGGGCGGCCAAGGAGGCGCGCGAGTTGGTGCTGAGTGGATCGACCGGCGCGATGACGTTGGCAAAGGCTGCGGTCAGCACGAACGCGACCACGATCAAGCCGCCCACCGCTCCCAGAGGATAGCGGCGGGCAAGAAAGGCGGCCTGGCTCCACAGGCCGGTGACGTTGGCTCCGGCGCGAGCAAGTGCAGCATCATGGTCGAGGATGGCCATGACCCCTCAGTCGGCGTATTTGATACGGGGGTCGAGCGCCATGTAGGCCATGTCGACCAGGAAGTTCACGACCACGGTGATGAAGGCGATCAGCATCACCAGGTTCTGAACGATCGGATAGTCGCGCCATAGGATCGCCTCGACCAGGAAGCGGGCGACGCCGGGAATGTTGAACACGGTTTCGGTGACGATCAAGCCGCCGATCAGGAACGCCGCCTCGATGCCGATGATGGTGACGACCGGCAACAGCGCGTTGCGCAGCGCATGCTCGTAGTTCACCGAGGTCTGCGACGCGCCCTTGGAGCGCGCGGTACGGATGTAGTCCTGGCGCAGGACCTCGAGCATCGAGGAGCGCGTCAAGCGCATGATCAGGGCAGAGCTGCGGAAGCCCACCGCTGCGGCGGGGATGCTGAGCAGCAATATCTCGTCGACCAGACTCCGCGGCTCGTTGGTATAGATCGGAATGACTCCGAACCACTGAACGGAGGCCATGAGGATCAACAGCGCCAGCCAGAAAGACGGCAATGACAGGCCGCTGAGGCTGACGACGCGAAGCATGTAGTCGAGACCGGTGTTCTGGCGCACCGCACTGATGACGCCGAGCGGCACACCGAGGATCACCGAGTAGATCAGTGCCAACAAAGCAAGCTTGGCGCTGACCGGAATGCGCGGAGCGATCTCCTCGAGCGCCGGCCGCTCAGAGACGTAGGCGAAGCCGAGGTCACCCTGAAACAGGCCGCCCAGCCAATGCAGGTATTGCTCGAACAGCGGCTTGTCGAGGCCGAGTTCCTTGACGATCCTGGCCTTCTCGTCGACATCGACGATGCCCGCCGAGTCGACCAGGATGTCGGCGATATCTCCCGGAACGAGGCGCAGCATGACGAAGATGAGTACCGACATGCCGAGCAGTGTCAGCCCCATCAACAGCACGCGCCTCGTCAGGTAAGCTCCCATCAACGCCTTCCCTGGCCAGTGGTTGCGGCTACTTCTCCAACCAGATGTTCTCGAACCGCCAGCTGTTGTAGATGCTGTTGTGCTGCAGCACGACCCCCTTCACGAACGGCTGCCAGCAGGTGTTGCCGACGCCATGCAGAATGGTCGGACGGGCGGCATCCCTGGTTAGCATCTCCTCGATCTGGGCCACTACCTTCATGCGCTCGGCCTTGTCCTCGATGCTCGACTGCTGGACGATCAGCTTGTCGACTTCCGGATTGCTGTAGCCGGTGTAGTTGCGAGACGAGCTGCTGTGGAAGTTCTCGAAGAACATCACGTCCGGATCGTCGACGCCCGCGCCAGTCAGGTTTAGCCCGATCTGGTAGTTCTTCTGCTGGACGCGGGTGAACCAGACGGTGGTGTCGATCGGATCGAGTTCGCCGTCGACGTAGATCTTCTTCAGTTGGTCGATCAGGATGACCGCAGGATCGCGATAGATGGCGATGTTGCGTGTCGCCACCTTGACCTTGAGCGTCTTGTCGGGGCCATAGCCCAGGCTCTTCATGATGCTCTGCGCTTCGGCGATATTCTTCGCCGTATCCGGGCCGAAGCCGGGCAGCTTGGACAATTCCTCCGGCTTCATGCCCCAGACGCCAGCCGGCGCCGGCAGCATGGCGGCGCCGATCAGGTCGTTGCCCTGGGCCAGGATGTCGCTGAACGGCTTGCGGTCGATCGCCAGCACCAGCGCCTCGCGGATCTTCGGATTGTCGAACGGCTCCCTGTCGCGGTTGACGATCAGGTTGGATCGGACGTTGGTCGGCCGAGCCTCGCATACCGCATGAGGCGCCTGATCCTTGACGTCCTTCAGCAGCGGAAAGGTGATGTCCGAATCGAACGTCATGTCGAACTCGCCGGCGACGAAACCGAGCACACGCGTGCTGCGGTTGGGAACGATCTTGAACTCGATGCCGTCGAGATAGGGTTGACCCTTCTTCCAGTAGTTGGGATTGCGCGTCAGCTTGATCGATTCGTTGCGCTTGAACTCGACGACCATGAACGGGCCGGTGCCGATCGGCTTGGATCGCAAGGTGCGGCCATCGACGTGACAGGCATAGACCGGCGTATAGCCGGAGGCCAGCATCGACAGCAACGACGGCTGCGGCCGGCCGAGCGTGAACGTCACCTCGGTCGGCGAACCGACGGTTATCTCCTTGAGGTTGTCGTACCAGACTTTGCGAGGATTCTTGCGGATCAGGTCCTTGACCTTTTCGTCGCCTTGTCCGATCAGGGCATCGAACGTGCACTTCACGTCGTTGGCCGAGAACGGCTTGCCATCGTGCCACTTCACGTCCGAACGCAACTTGAAGGTGAGCTTCGTCTTGTCAGCGCTCCACGACCAATTCTCGGCGAGATCGGGCACGATCTTGTCGGGAGAATTGAACTTCTCCTTCGGATCGAACATCACGAGATTGTTGAAGACGGGCATGAAGGGAATGACCGTCGAGATCGTCGCTTCCTCGTGAATCGAAGCGCTCGGCGGATTGTCGCGGTGCGTAAACTTGAGAATGCCGCCCTGCTTCTGAGCGAGGGCGGGCGTCGCCAGAGCGAAGGCAGCCAGGGTCCCGGCCATCAAAGCCACACATGAACGCATCAGTCGTCCTCCCGACACGCGCCGTTTTTTTGGGCGCCGTTCTTTCCCCGTCGCCTGGAAGCTAGCACAAGCTCTGCACCGGCCAAGTGCTAATGCGCCGCCGGCCCGGTCGACGGGCCTTTCAACTCGATCTGGTTGCCTTCCGGATCATGAAAATAGATCGACGGGCCCGCACCTTCGGCGCCATAGCGCTGCACGGTTTCGCCGACCGATACGCCGAGCGGCGCCAGGCGCGTGACGATGGCGTCACGATCGAAGGGGTCGATCCGGAAGCAGAGGTGGTCCATGTTGCCGGCGCCATCCGGCCGCTCGGCCGCGATCAGGTCGAGCAGCGACGCGCCGGCCCGCATCTGGACCAGGGCGATGCGATCGAGCGTGCGCTCGACGCGGAAGCCCAGCGCCTGCTCGTAGAAGCGGACCATGGCACCAAGGTCGCGGCAACGCAGCACGACATGGTCGATTCGTTCGACATGGAAGGTCATGGCGACTAGCCTTGAAGAACGTCCATCTGGAGGGGGAAGCATGGCTCATGCGATCAACGCTGCCAAGGCGCGGCTGAAGCGCAACCAGCTCGCGCTGGGTATCGGCGTGCGGCTGGTCCGCAACGTCGACATCATCAAGGTGATGAAGGCGGCAGGCTTCGACTGGCTGTTCCTCGACCTCGAGCACGGCTCGATGTCGATCGAGACGGCCTGCGAGATCTCGACAGCGGCGCAGGATTCCGGCATCGCCCCGATCGTTCGCGTGCCCTATGGCGAGCTTGCCATGGCGACCCGCGTGCTGGATGGCGGCGCGCTGGGCATCGTCATTCCCCATGTCGACACCGCCGAGGAAGCGCGCGAAATCGCCGACCGGCTGCGCTACCCGCCGCTGGGCCATCGCTCGGTGGGCGGCGGCCAAGCGCAATTCGACTACGCACCGATGAAGCTCGGCGAGATGACCCGCCGCAGCAACGACAACACGCTGATCACCGTCATGATCGAGACCCCAAAGGCGGTGCGCAACGCCGAGGCAATCGCCGCGGTGCCCGGCATCGACTGCCTGCTGATGGGCTCGAGCGATCTGTCGATGGAGATGGGCATTCCCGGCGAGACCGGCCATCCCAAGATCCAGGAGGCAGTCGACAAGGTCATCGCCGCCTGTAAAAAGCACCGCAAGTGGCCGGGCATGGGCGGCGCCTACAGCGAGGAGTTGCTGCAGCTCTATATCGGCAAGGGCATGAAGCTGGTGCTGGCCGGCAACGACCTGCCCATGTTGACCAACGCCGCACGCACCCACCAGGCCAAGGTGCGCGCATTGCAGAAGGTGCGTGGGAAGAAGAAGTAGATGTCCTGAGCGAAACGACAGGCTGCCCTGAGCTGCGCCCGAGACGACAGCTTCACCGCTTCCCTTCGATCTCGATCTCGATCAGGTGCGGCTTGCCGGACTTGAAGGCGGCCGCGACCGCGGTCGAGATGTCCTCGGCCTTGGTGAGGCGCGCGCCGGCCACGCCCATGCCTTTGGCCAGCTCGGCGAAGGCCAGTGCCGGTCCGTTCAGGTCCATGTGCATGTAGGGCTTGTTGGATTTGACATCGAAGCGCGTGCGATAGGCGTCGATGTTATGCTTCAACACGCGGTACTCGCGATTGGCCAGGATCACGAACACGATCGGCAGGTCGTGATGCGCCGCCGTCCATAGCGCTTGGATGGAGTACATCGCCGAGCCGTCGCCCGAAATACAGAGGATCGGCCGCTTCGGCTCGGCCACCGCCACGCCGAGCGCGCCGGCCACACCCTGGCCGATACCACCGCCGCGGCCGCTGTAGTAGTCGCCCGGCCCCTGGAACGTGAATGTCTTGAAGAGGTCGAGATTGGCCGTAACTGTCTCGTCGACCACGATCACATCGTCGGGTGCGCCCGCGCGCAGCTCTGCCATGACGCGCGGCATGGAGATCGGCGTGCGCGCCCACGCCTTCTGCACGCGTGCCTGCTGGGCGGCATCGTCGGCCTGCTTCTGCGCTCCGAACGAGTCGAGGCGGGCGCGCACCGCGGTGTGGTTGATGCCGGTTGTCGCCTGTCCCAAGGCCTGCAGGGCGGCATCGATGTCGGCGATCACGCCGGCATCGACGGCGAAATTGTAGGCCAGCCGCGGCGCCGCCGGCTCGACCTGCAGCACCTTGCACCCCGCCGCGAAGGGCGAGCCCGGCCCGTACCACACCTCCTCGAAGAACGGCCCGCCCAGCAACAGCACCAGGTCGTTGTGGGCTAGCTGCTTGGCGACACCGGGCGCATCGAAGGCGAGCGTGCCGCGATAGGCAGGATGATCGGTCGGAAAGGAATTGCGGCCGCGCAGGCCTTCGAACCAAACCGAAGCGCCGATCTGCTCGACCAGCTTCTCGAGCGACTTGGACGCGCCGGCCCGCGCTACCTCGTCACCCGCCACGATGGTCGGGTGCTTGGCGGCGACGATCAGCCGGGCCATCGCCGCGATACCGGCTGGATCGGGATGGTTGGCGGCAAACAGCGTCGCCGGTCGGCCCGGCGGAATCGCGGTTTCCTGCTCCATGACGTTGATCGGCAGCGCCACGAACACCGGCCCAGCCGGCGCATCGCTGGCGATCTTGAAGGCACGCTGCAGGATCGGTCCCAGCTCGTCGGCGCTCTCGACCTGCACGCTCCATTTGACGACAGGTGCGGCCATCGCCGCAAGATCGTGGCCCAGCACCGGATCGCGCAGGCGCATGCGCGTGTCCTGCTGGCCCGCCGTCACGACCATCGGCGTGTTGTTCTTGAGCGCGCCGTAGATCATGCCGATCGCGTTGCCGAGGCCCGGCGCGACATGCAGGTTCACGAACGCCGTCTTGCCGCTCGCCTGGCCATAAAAGCTCGCCGCGCCGACCGCTACGCCTTCGTGCAGGTGCACGATGTATTTTAGCTGCGGGTAGTCGAGCAGCGAATCGAGCAACGGGCTCTCGGTCGTGCCGGGATTGCCGAAGATGCGATCGACGCCGTGGGCGATCAACGTCTCCATGAACACCTGACGACCGCGCATTGCTCCATCCTTTCAATCTGCTTGCTTGGTATGGGAAAGCGATGGAGGTTGTCGAGCGATATCGGGAGAAGACGCCATGCGGGCGGACTACGTGGTGGTGGGCGCCGGCTCGGCCGGCTGTACGGTGGCGTCTCGACTGTCGGAAACGGGCGCCTCGGTGATCCTGCTCGAAGCCGGCCCCAGCGACTGGCATCCGATGATCCACATCCCGGCCGGCATGCGCTCGCTGATCCGCAATCCGCTGGTCAACTGGAACTACACGACCGAGCCCGAGAAGGGCACCAACGAGCGGCGCATGGAATGGCCGCGCGGCCGCGTCATGGGCGGCTCGAGCTCGATCAACGGCATGCTCTATGTGCGTGGCGCGCCGGCCGACTTCGACGGCTGGGCGCAGATGGGCTGCCGCGGCTGGAGCTGGGACGACGTGCTGCCCTACTTCAAGAAGTCCGAACACTACGTGCAGGGCGGCGATCCCGCCGAGCGCGGCCAGGGTGGGCCGCTCAAGGTCGAGGACTACCGCACCATCCTGCCGCTCACCCATCGCTTCGTCGAAGCCGCGCAACAGGCGGGCTTCCCCTTCAACCCCGACCTCAATGGCAAGCAGCGGTCGGGCGTCGGCTACTCGCAGATGACACGGCGCGGCCGGCTGCGCGGCTCGACGGCGCAGACCTACCTGCGCGAGGCGCGGCGGCGGCCCAATCTTCGGATCGAGACCGAGGCGCAGGGCGGGCGGCTGATCTTCGAGGGCAAGCGCTGCGTCGGTGTCACCTTCCAGCGTGGCGGCAGTCTCACCGAGGCGCGGGCCGACCGCGAGGTGATCGTCTCGGGTGGCGCCATCAACTCGCCGCACATCCTGCAGATCTCGGGCATCGGACCGGCCGATCACCTGCGGTCGCTGGGCATTCCCGTGGTGCACGATCTGCCGGGCGTCGGCGCCAACCTGATCGACCACTACGTGATCCGCATCGTGCACCGCGTGCAGGGCACGCCGACGGTGAACGAGATCGCGCGCTTGCCACGCGTGCTGCCCGAGATCGTGCGCTTTGCCTTCACCGGCAAGGGCGCCCTCACCTTCGGCGTCACCACGGCCCAGGTGTTCTGCGACAGCCGCGAGGGTCTCGTCTCGCCCGACCTGCAGCTCCTGTTCACGCCGGGCAGCACCCATCCCTTGAAGTTCGGCGAGCTCGACGAGCAGCCCGGCATGAGCTGCGTGGTCTGCGTCGTGAAGCCCGACAGCCGCGGCACCATCATGGCGACCTCGGCCGATCCGTTCGCGCGACCAGCCATCAAGCCCAACTATCTCGCGACCCGCACCGACGAGCAGGCATTGCTCGCCGGCACGCGCCATGTGCGGCGCGTCTTCGCCCAGGCGGCACTCGCCCAGCACAGCCTGGGCGAGACCCAGCCCGGCCCCGGCCTGGAGAGCGATGCCGACCTGCTCGCCTATGCGCGGCGTTCCGGCAACACGCTCTACCACCCGGTCGGCACCTGCAAGATGGGCGAGGACCCGACTGCCGTCGTCGATTCGCGCCTGCGTGTGCGCGGCCTCGAGGGCCTGCGCGTGATCGACGCCTCGGTGATGCCGACGCTCACCACCGGCAACACCAACGCCCCTACCATCATGATCGCCGAGAAGGGCGCGGCGATGATCGTCGAGAATGCGCGTTAGTGGTCGACACTGTCCGTCGTCAGAACATTTGAGACAGATCAGGCCTATTTGGAAGAGAGGCTCCAGTGGCTCTGTTGATTGATGTTAAGCGGCGATCGCACGGTGGTTCAAGCGTCTGCGTTGGATGGTCTGTCGTT